>JAGWKJ010000184.1 GCA_028865375.1 Hyphomicrobiales bacterium
GAACGGCCGCAATCCCGGAAACGGACGGATTTCCGGTTCTCGCGCCGGGTCGATCGGCGTCGCGTCGCTCACGGCGCCGGCCGCGGCAGCTTGCCGAGGAAATTGGCGAGCGCGGCGGGATCGAAGGCGTCGCCAACCCGCAGCAACTCGGCCTCCAACGTCTCGGCTTCCTCCTTGTCGGCGTCCGATCCGACGATGACGACCGCCTTGGCCTTCACGGGCGGCGTGCGGTTGCGCAGCGACTTGCGGTAATCGGCGAGCTTCGCCTCGAACCAGCGCGGAGGGCCGGCCCCCCAATAGATGATCGAGGCGTCGCAACTGGCGAGCTTTTCCCGATGGTCGGCGAGAGCGTCGGCGTCCTCGGCGTCCTGAAGCGGCAGCATCGGTTCGCAGCCCGCTTCGATGAGCGTCCTGCGCAGCGCCTTCAATCCCGGCGATCCGCGGTCGGCGCGATCGCACACGACGTAGACGAGCGGCGGCTCCGCCGCGACCGGACCCGGTGCGCCGTCGGGCGCCTTGGTCGCCGCGGACTGGGCGGCCGCCCTGGCCTCTTTTTCCTTCCGTTCCGCCTCGGCGCGATCGCGCTCCTTTTTGGCGCGCGCGAGGCCGTCGAGGACTTCCGTCTTGACGTCCTCGACCCCGCCTTCGAGCAATTCGGCCTTCGCCGTCGCGCGTGGATCTTCGCGCAGGTAGCGGACGAATTCGACCTGGCGCGGATCGTCGCGTTGCGCGTCGGGAATCCAGACCACTTGCTTCAACCCGCCCGATTCCGCGCGGGCGAGCGCCAGCTCGTGCTGCATCGCCACGTTCGACAGTTTCGTTTCGCCCTCGGGCACGAAGCCATAGGCGATCCCGACCGGATGGATCGCGACGTCGCAGCGCGCGAGGCATTCCTCCACCTTGCGCCTGTAATCGGCGGCGCGCCGCGGCAGGTCGCCGTCTGGCAACACGACATAGCCGCGGTCCTTGAGGTCGCGCCGCATCTGGTCGACCGCGTCGTCGAGGTCGGAGCTGGCTTCGGCGACATAGACCGCCTGCGCCGCGGGCGACGCCGCGCCGGGCGCGGCCGTCGCGGATCGCCCGGCCGGATCCGGCGGCCTTGCTTCGCCGAACGTGCGCTGCATGATCGAGACCAACCGCGCGATGTCCTTGGCGAGGTCGACCAGCCGTTCGTAATAGGCCTTGGCGTCCTCGGCGATCATGTGCGGCCTGAGCGGCCGCTCCTTGGCCTTGTCGAAGAACTGGTAGGTCGTGGTGCCCTGCATCGAGTCGGGCAGCGTATCGCGATCGACCGGGAAGCGCTCGACCTTGAAGATGCGCTTCTTGTCGCCGTCGACGAGCAATCCGAGCCGCTTTTCCGCGCGCTCGGCGAATTCACGGACCTCGCGCCGGCACCATTCGCTGTTGACGAAGCTGGCGCTGACGATCGACAGGAAGGCCGCCGTCGAGCCTAGGCGGGCCACGATCTTCTTTTCGAAATCCTCGTTGTTGCGAATCTCGGGATCGCGCCAGATGCGCGCGTCGCGACCGAGGATGCCGTTGACGGTGCGCGACAGGTCCTCGTGCAGCGTGTCGACCCATCCGTGAGCTTCGCCCGCGATCTGGTCGTTGTCGCGGTGCGCGTAACTGACGAAGACGTCCTGCTCGAACTCGGCCATGTAGCCGGCCGCGCCGCCGTTGCGGTCCATGCGAATGCCCTCGGGCCGTACGCCCAACGCATGGTTTCATATCGCAATTCGCGATTCAATGAGCGTGATACCGCCGGACGACGGCCACGTGAAGCATTTCACTTTGCCGCGATCGCGCTCGAAGGGCGCACCAGATCGGCAATCGCCGCCAGACCAATCCCGGGGCACATCCTGACCTCGCCTCGAACCGCCCAAATTTCCTCGTCCGGCCACGGCGGTTTCGACCCATGATCGTATCGCCAAGCGCCGCCGCATGTTACTCGACGCCATGGCAAGGTCGGAACCGATTCGCAGATTGGCTGCGCTCGACGCGCCGAACTGCCCTGATTTCCTTCGCAAATCGATTGAACGTCCGGAAACGGACGGACCGTTCGCCGCCGGTGCGGCGCTCTCGCTCTTGCATGGGGCCGCCCGGTCGGACGACCCGCCCTCGACGCTGTGGCGGCGGCGTTTGGCGGTGCGGGCCGCCGTCGCCTCGGTGCGCGGCCTCGAACCGGGCGAATTGCGCGACGCGTGGTGCCTGACGCCACCGGGGGCCGACAGCGGCCCGGCGGGTCGCGTCTTCGGCGCATGGCGCGCCCTTTCCGACGCGTCGGACCGCATCACGACGTCGGATTTGGCGGGCGGTTTCGAGATCCCGGCCTCGATGGCGTCCGAGGCATTGGCGGCGCTCGGCGAAATGGCCTCTCAAGACTCCGCGCCGCTCGATGTCGCCGGCACGGCTTGGATCAAAACGCTTGGGCTCGGCGGCGGTCGCGCCTTCGCCGCTTGGGCCGCCGACCGGGCGTTGGCCGCCGCTCTCGGCTGGCGCGCGGCGATCCCCCTTCTCGCCACGACGCCAGGCTTCCGAGCCCTGCCCGAGCGCTTCGCGCCTGCGGCGTTTGCCGCTGTTTACGCCACCGCGGCCGTCCGGTCGCTTGACCTCCATCGGGACCTCGCCCGGCGCGCGGCGAGGCTCGTCGAAGCCGCCGCCAAGCTTCGGGGACGGGACGCCGCCGCCTTGGTCGACGCGTTCCTCGCCGAAGACGCGGTCTACCCGGCGGCCCATGTCGCGAAAGGCTCCGACCGCGGCACACGCCGCACCTGCGACCGCTTGGTGGCCCTTGGCGCCTTGCGCGAACTCTCCGGGCGGCCCTCCTCGAGGCTCTACGGCCTATGAACGCACGCACGAACAAGCTCCCCGCCTTCGACCGCGAGCTGACCGATTTGCCCCAGCCCGCCCGCAAACGCGCGTGGATGGCCCGTGTCGAGGCCGTCGTCTTCGCCTCGCCGGACCCCGTTCCGTGCGCCAAACTGGCGGAAGTCGTCGGCGCCGCATGCGATCTCTCTTCGCTGATCGAAGACGTCCGCGCCGAACTCGTCGGCCGTCCTTACGATCTCGTCGAGGTCGCCGGCGGTTGGCGCCACCAGACCCGGCCGGAATAGGCGCCCGTACTCGCCGCCGCGGCGGCGGTCGACGTCGCCGTCTCGCGGGCCTCGCCGGGCGCGCTCGCCCTGCTGTGCGCGGTGGCCCTCCACCAGCCGATCACGCGCGGCGAAATCAGCGAGTTGTTCGGCCGCGAGATTTCGGGCGACGCCCTCGGGTCCCTCAAGCGAGACGGATTGTTGGCGACCGGTCCGCGCAGCCCGCGCCCCGGCGCGCCGCCGACCTACGTGACGACGCAGCGCTTTCTTTTGGCCTTCGGATTGAAGCGGCTTTCCGACTTGCCCGGTTTCCTGGACGCGCAGGAAATCGGCGGCGCCGAAGGTTCCGGTCGCGAGGACGACGATCCCTTCGCTGACGCGGAGGTCGCCGACGACGTGGCCTGACGGCGTCATGCGGACTTCCTGTCCCGTCGACGCGCCGCCAGCGCGGCCATGATCATCGGACCGAGCGAAAACGCGCCGGCCTGCGCCTTTCTGGTCAACTCGCGCAAATAGCCGCCCGGGCTCGAAACGAGCGCCCCGCGTTGCAGGATTGCGGCCAGCAGCGTCGCCGCCCGCCTGTCTCCAAGGGCCTCCAAGGCCTCGTTCCAAGCGCTCGGACTGATGCCGAGCGCCGGGCGCACGACTTCCGCGGCGGCGACCAAATCGCGCCAATGCGCCACCCCGCCAGGCGCGTAGTCGGCGATGTCGGGACAGGCTTCCAGCACGAGCCCAAGTGGCGGCGTCCAGTTTTCGAGGTCGAGCACGACGGCGGCAGGCACGCTCGCCGAGGCTGCACGGATTTCCTCCGACGCCACCACGTCGATGGGAGCCGTCGCCTTGGTATCGAGAGGCTCGACGGTCGCGCCCGGGCTTTTTTGAAAGCTTGGTTCAAAATCAGGGGAACGGTTGGGGTTTGAATTCTGTTCGTGGCGCCCATTGTTGGACTCATTGGCGCTAGGATTTTTGAAATTGACATGATTTTCCA
The DNA here is from genome assembly GCA_028865375.1 of Hyphomicrobiales bacterium. GTDB lineage: Bacteria > Pseudomonadota > Alphaproteobacteria > Rhizobiales > Beijerinckiaceae > JAGWKJ01. The sequence goes on from JAGWKJ010000184.1 coordinate 4,081, forward strand.
ACGTTGTGAGGATTGTCTCGACCAGCGTGCCGAGGGCTTCCGCCAGCGGTGTCAATTCATCGATGGAGGCGCGACGGGGCAAACAGTCGACGATATCCCGGTAGCGGGCGCGGACGGCCGCCCAGGAAGTCTCGCGCACCGCGTGGGTCCCGTCCAAAGCCGGCGGGGCGGCACCTTCGGCAACGGCGGTCTCGATCATCTTGGCGATGTCGCGACGCGCCAAGGTCACGCGCTCGCGCAGCAGCCGGAGCCGGCGTTCGTCGAACCGGACTTCCTCCGCCAGCCGCTCGAACTCGGCCGCCCGCGCGACCAAGGGCGAGAGATCGAAGCCGAAGGCCTCCGCATCCCTGCCCTCTCGCGCCCTGCGGGCATAACGCTTGCCGTTGGGACTGTCCTTGCGCAGCACGATGCCGGCGTCGACGAGGATCGCCAGTTGGCGACGCAATGTCGACGGCGCCATGCCGTGCGCCCGCAATGCGAGCCGCGCATTGGACGGGAAGACGATCAGGTCGTCGCCCGTCAGCACGGTCTCGGGGTGGAAACTCAGCAGCGCGTCGAGCACCGCCAGCGCACGCTCAGTCAAGCCGAGCTTCGCCTTGGCGGCGCAGATCGCCTGGAACACGGTCCATTTGTGCGCCTTCGCGCCGGGCGGTCGCGACTTCGCGACCATTCGGTTCGCCACATGGGCGAGCGTCAGCGATCGCCGCCCGAAAGGCGTCGTCGGATTGGTTTGCGTCATGACTTTCGCCTTCTTCAGGCAAAAGAAAACTGCCCGCCAAAATGAGGCGTCAGAGGCGCATTCGACTCTTGACGGTGATTCGCGAAAGTGCGATTCTCGGTTGTCCAGACCAGAGAAGGCTTCCGGAACTCCGTTTCGGGGGCCTTTTCTTTTGCGGGTTCAGTCTCCTGTGGCTCGGTTTTCCGCCGCCCTGAACGCCGCATAGAGGTCGTCCAGACGCGCCGAAAGGAATGCGCCGAACGCGGCCGCATCGGCCGCGCGCAGCGAAAGGTCGTAAGTCTTGGCCGTGCCGTGCATCCGCGCGGCGATCCGGCCGTCGGTCGCCGCCCAAGACGCCGGCGCTGGAGAAGCGGACGCG
>JAGWKJ010000185.1 GCA_028865375.1 Hyphomicrobiales bacterium
CGAGCTCGGCGCGCTGGGCCAACATGTCGCGGATCGGCGGCACCGCCAGCGCGACCGCGAGCAGGACGGCGACGGCGACGACGGCGCCGGCCGCCAGCAGCGCCGCGCGCCTGCGCGTCGCGCCGTCGTCGGACGTCGTCGCGGTCAACCCGGCCAGAAGCGCGAAGGAGAGGACCGCCGCGCCCCAGGCGCCGCGCGAGAACGACAGGAACAGCGCGAACGCGAGGACGGGCAGGACGAAGGCGTCGCGCGCCCGGACCCTGCCGCGCGCGATGTCCTGCGCCTTCCACACCAGCGCCGGCACGATGAACGGGCCGAACACGTTGGTGTCCTTGAAGAAGCCCTTGGCGCGGCCATAGATCGTGAACAGGTGGCCCAGTCCCGCGACGCCGAAGAAGCCGAGGATGCCCGCGATCCCGGTGACCACCGCCGCGGCGACGTAGGCGCGGCGCACGATCGCGAGGCGCCGCTCGGCGTCCTCGACGACCGCCGCGGCCCAGAACAGCGAGGTCGCCGCGACATAGGCGGTGATCGCGACGAAGCGCACCGAGTCGCCCGAACCGGTCCAGCCCACGAGCGAGACGAAGCCGCCGGCGACATACAGGCCCAGCATCGCGCCGAAGGGCGCGAGCCCGCGGTGGACCTTGAGGCCGAACGCCGCGAAGGCGGCGACCGCGACGACGAACGCGGCCTCGTAAGGCGAGGGCTCCACGAAGACGAAGCCGCCGGCGAACGCCAGCGCGGCGAGCGCCGCCTCGCGCGCGTCAAGCGTGCCGGCCGGCGCGCGCGCGAGGCCGGCCGCGCTCAATAGACGTCCCGGTGGCGCAGCAGCGAGAACGGCGTCGCGGCCAGGATGTAGAGGTCGAACGGGATCGACCAGTTCTCGATGTAGTGCAGGTCGTGCTCGACGCGCCGTTGCAGCTTTTCGTCGGTGTCGGTCTCGCCGCGCCAGCCGTTGACCTGCGCCCAGCCGGTTATGCCGGGCTTGACGCGGTGGCGGGCGAAATAGCCGTCGACGACTTCCTCGTAGCCGCGGTCCTTCGCGGTCGCGCGCACCGCGTGCGGACGCGGGCCCACCAGAGACAGGTCGCCCGCGAACACGACGTTGAAGAGCTGCGGCAGTTCGTCGATCGACGCACGGCGGATGAAACGGCCCACCCGCGTCACGCGCGGATCGTCGCGCGTCACCTGGCGGCGCGCTTCGTGATCGGTGTCCTCGACCTTGAGCGAGCGGAACTTCCAGACTTCGATGACCTCGTTGTTGAAGCCCAGCCGCCGCTGCCTGAAGAACACCGGTCCCTTGGAATCGAGCTTCACCGCGACGGCCACCGCCAGCAGCAACGGCGACAGGACGAACAGGGCGAGGCCGCCGACGATCCGGTCGAACGCCGCCTTCAACACGACGTCCCAGTCGCCGATCGGCCGGTCGAACAAGTCGAGCACCGGCACCGATCCGACGTAGGAATAGGAGCGCGGCCGGAAGCGCAGTCGCGCGTTGTGCGCGGACAGGCGGATGTCGATGGGCAGCACCCAGAGCGCGCGCAGCATCTCGAGGATGCGGCGCTCGGCGGTGATCGGCAGCGAGAACAACACGAGGTCCACGCGCGTGCGGCGCGCGAATTCCACGAGGTCCTCGACCCGGCCGAGGTTGGGGTAGCCCGCCACGACGTCGGGCGAGCGCGCGTCGGTGCGGTCGTCGAACACGCCCAGCACGCGCACGTCGGAGCGACGGTCGGTCTCGATCAGGCGCAGCAGCTCCTCGCCCGATTCCCCCGCGCCCACGACGACCGCGCGCCGCTCCATGCGGCCGGAGCGGACGAGCGCGCGCGCGGCGGCGGCCGCCGCGCCGCGGCCCGCCACCAGCGCGGCGAGACCCAGCAGGAACCAGAGCGCGGCGAACCCGCGCGAGAAGTCGCCGCCGACCTTGAAGAAGAAGCCGACCGCGAACACGACGAGGAACACGCCCGACCACGCGGCCGCGATCCGCGTCCCGTAGCGCAGCGGCTGCCGGATCGCGCCCATGTCGTCGGCGCCGATCGCCTGCAGCGCGACCGTCGCGGCGAGCGCGACCGCCACGATGCCCGGCGCGTAGGAGGGCCCCGTCGGGTCCGCGCGCAGCCAGAGCGCGCGCGCCGCCAGCGCGGCGGCGAGCACCATCGCGAAATCGAGCGCGCGCACGAGGCCGACGAACACGACGGCGGAGAAGCGGCCGTCGGCGCCGCCGGGGTGGCGCGTCTCGGCCAGCGGCGCGCGGGCGGGCTTGGCGGCGTCGGTCATGCGCTGGCTCCGTCACGCGCCGCCAGGGCGTCCCGGTAGGCGGCCTCCACGTTGTCGACCATCGCGCCCACCGAGAACGAGCCGCGCACGCGCGCGGCGAGCGCGGCGTCGCGCGCCGCCCGGGCGTCCGACGAGAGTCCGGCTTCCGCAGCCATGGCGGCGGCGAGCGCGGCCGCGTCGCCGGGCTTCACGAGGCGCGCCGACTGCGGACCGAGGATTTCCGGCATGCCCCCGACCGCGGTCGCCACGAGGGGCATCGTCGCGGCCGCGGCCTCCAGCGCGACGTAGGGCAGGGATTCGGCGCGCGAGGGCATCACGAGCGTGCGGCCTTTGGCGAAGGCGGCTCGGGCGGGCATCGCGCCGAGGAAGCGCGTCGCCCCTTCGAGGCCGAGCGCGACCGCCTCGTCGTGCAACGCGCGCTCCTCGGGACCCGATCCCACCAGCGCCAGCCGCGCGCCCGGCATCGGCCCGCGACGCAGCGCCGCCAGCGCCTCGAGCAGAAGGTCGACGCCCTTGGCGGCGCGCAATTCGCCCACGTAGAGGAAATCGTCGGCGTCGGGATCTTGCGCGACGGGCTCGAACTCCGCCGGCGACACGCCGTTCGGCGCGACGCGCACGAGACCCGGCAGACCGCCGATCTTTTCGCGCGCGCGGCGTTCCATGTAGGCGCATTCGAACACGAACAGGTCGGTGCGCCGCGCCAGCGCGCGCTCGGCCGCCATGAACGCGCGATGGGCCGCGCCGCCCGGCGCGTAATGAAACGATCCGCCGTGCGGCGTATAGGCGACCACCGGCCGGCCGGCATCGCGCCGGCCAGGCGCGATGCGGGCGTAGGCGCCTCCCTTGGCGCCGTGGCCGTGCACGACGTCGGGCTTGGCTTCGGCGAGGAAACGTCGCAGCGCGGCGACGGCCGCCACGTCGGTCCAATGGGGCAGGCGATGGATCCGCGCGCGGCGCAGCCCCACGGCCAGATCCGGCGCCATCGCGGCGAGGGCCGCGTTCCCGCTCGCGCCTCCCGTCGCGGAATCCGCGAACAGGCCGACCCGGTGGCCGCGCGCGACCTGTTCGCGCGCGAGATCGCGCACGTGCCGGAACAGGCCGCCGACCGGCGCCCGCAGCACGTGCACTATCGCCAGCTTTCCGTCGTCCCGCGTCGCGCGCGTCATGGGGCCTCGCGCGCGATCCTTGCCGCCTCGCCCCTAAAAAAAGCGTTCCTTGACCGTGACCGTGTCGCCGGGGCGCAGCGGGAAGTCGAGCGACACGTCGCCCGAATGGGTCACGCCGTCGATCGCCCGCGTCACACGCGCGCCGGAGCGGTCTGCGCGGGCCGTGTAGCCGCCGGCCAGCGCGACGGCCTGTCGCACCGTCATGCCCTCGATGAAGGGAAATTGGCCAGCGGCCGAGACCTCGCCGAGCACGAAGAACGGCCGGTAAGCCTGCACTTCCACCGAAACCTGGGGATCGCGGAGGTAGCCGCCGCGCAGTTTTCCGGCGATCGCCGCGGCTAGCTGGTCGGTCGTGCGGCCGAGCGCCCGCACGTCGCCGATCAGCGGAAACGACACCGACCCGGCCCCGCCGACCGAATAGGCATTGGAGAGCGACGGCTGGCCGAACACGATGACGCGCACCCGGTCGCCGCCGGCCAGGCGATAGGGGCCCGCCGCGCTGGCATCGAACAGCGACGGGTCGGTGAGGCGCGGCGCACAGCCGGCCAGCGCGGCGGCGAACGACAGGCCGAGGATCAGGCGGCGGGAAGGAAGGGACGCGCGCATGGGCACACCGGTGGGCACCCGAACCGTTTCGCATGGCATGGTTAACGAAGGCTTGATCGGCGTCGTTAACCGCGCCTCAACCACGAAGCCGCAAAAAAGGGATCGTCGCGGGCCGGGACACATGAACCAAAGCAGCAACGAAACCGATGTCCCGCCTCGCGACGCGGTCGCGCCCGGCGCGATCGACCTCGCCGACATGCTGCGCGGCCTGCGCCGCCGCCGCGGCCGCGTGCTGTGGCCGACGCTGGCCGCGGTCGCGCTGACGGCGGTGGCGCTGCATTTCGTGCCGCCGACCTACACCGCCGGGGCGCGCGTGCTGCTCGAATCCGGCGACGCCTATTTCACCGGGCCGGGCGCTCAACCGGTGCAGCCCGCGCCGGCGCTCGACGCCGCGGCGGTGGCGAGCCAGGTTCACCTGCTGACCTCGGGCGACGTCGCGCGGCGCGCCATCGCCAAGCTCGGCCTCGACAAGCTGCGCGAGTTCGATCCTCTGGTCGGGGGCGGCGACATCGGCTTCCTCACGCGGCTCGAGGTCGTGTTCGGCCTCGCCCGCAATCCGGTGGAGCTGACGCCGGCCGACCGCGTGGCGACCGCCTTCGCCAAGAAGCTGAGCGTCTTCGCGCTGCCGGCCAGCCGCGTCATCGAGGTCGACTTCTCCTCCAAGGATCCAGCGCTCGCGGCCGCCGGCGCCGATGCCGTCGCCGACGTCTTCATCGAATCGCTGAAGCGCGCCAAGCGCGACGAGGCGAAGGCGGCCGCCGACTGGCTCGGCGCGAAAGTCGCGCAGTTGCGCCGCGAGACCGACGCGGCCGACCGCGACGTGCTCGCGCTGCGCGCCGCCAGCGGCCTGCTCGCCGGCGCCAATTCCACCACCGCGCCGGCCCAGCAGGTCGCCGAACTCGCCACGCGGCTCGCCGCGGCGCGCGCCGCGCAGGCGGAATCGGAAGCCAAGGCGAAGCAGGTGCGCGCGTTGTTGGCCGCCGGCCGCGCCGCCGACGCGCCGGGCATCGTCGACGATCCCGCGCTGCGCGCCGCCGTCGACCGCC
>JAGWKJ010000186.1 GCA_028865375.1 Hyphomicrobiales bacterium
GGCGATCGCCGCCGCGACGGCGGCCTTGACGGCGGCCGCGCGCGCCGCGCCGGCGGCGCAAAGCGCGCCTGCGACGATGGTTGCGAAGCGATGCGCTCGCGTCATGGCCGCCTCAGGGTCTAGCGCCTGGGCCGGCCACGGGAAGGCCGTTGCCCATGTAGGTCAGGAAATATTCGAGGTCCCGATAGGTCCGGCCGCCGGGCTTGAGGGGCGTCGCGCGGACCTGCGAGAAGCACGTCGCGAAACGCCGCGTCACGGTACCCATGCCGCCCCATGTCGAGCGATAGATCGGCATCGCCGCCATGATGCCGAGCGCCGGGGCCAGCACTTCGGCGCGGATGCGCTTGCCGGCGTTCTGGAGATGGCAGGTCGAGCACGAGAAGTTGAGCTGGCCGCGGCGCGCGTAGAAGGCGCGCTCGCCGCGAACGTAGGCCTCTTTCGCGCGCGGATCGTCGGGAACCTTGATGTCGAAGATCTTGCCGCGCGACGTGAAGGCCATGTAGGCGGTCACCGCCGCCATGTCGTCCTTGAGATAGTTGAACGGTTTCTCTCCGTGCGCGGCGAGGCATTGGTTGACCGCATATTCGAGCGTCACGACCTCGCCGGTCTTGGCGTCGAATTGCGGGTAATGCTGACGGATGCCGACGCCCTTGTCCGGGAAGCAATCGGCGAACGTCTTGCCGTCCTTGAACGGCTTGGCGAACAGCGCCTTGCCGTTCTCGACCGCGAAATCGTACGGCGGGAACTGTTCGATGTCCTGCCATTGCTTGCGCATGTCGGCGTTCATCGAATAGGGGCCGTTGACGAAGTCGGCCGGCGGCACCTTCGGGAACGCCGCATGGAAATAGGCTTGGAACGCCTTGAGATCGGCTGCGGGATCGACCGCGTCGGCCGCCTTCGCGGCCGGCGCGAGCGCCGCCGCCGCGACCAGCGCGAAGGCGAGACGACGCGCGAAGGCGAGCGGGCTCACGAAACGGTCACCGTGGATTTGTCGGTCTGGCCTTCGTTGTCCTTCCAAGCGATGTCGATGACGTCGCCCTTGGCCCCGCCCTTGTATTGGAACTTGAGATAGGGGTCCTTCGAGACGGCCGGTCCCCAGTTCGCGGCGAACAGCGTCTTGCCGGAATGGCTGAAGACGAGCGTCTCGATGAAGTGCGCCGGGACGACCTTGCCGGCCGCGTCTTTGACGAAGCCGGAATCCATCGGGTGATGGATCAACACCTGCACGGTCGTGACATCGCCGGCGATCGCCGCCTTCGCGCGAATTGTTCCCGCCATCCGTCCCTCCCCTCAGCCGCCGCAGCCGCCGATCGTGACCTTCACTTCGCGCGACGCGCTGAACAGCCCGCCCGCGGTCTTGAAGACGGCCATCACTTGCGTGGTGCGCTGCATCTTCAAGCGATTGGAAACCGTCGGCAGCACGCCGGCCGGCAGCTCGTAATAGGACGCCAATTTGAACGGGTTCTCCGCGACGACGAAGGCGATCGCGGTCACGCCGTCCAGCGTCGTCGAAGCCGTGACCGGTACGACGGCGCCGTTCTCGGCGATTTCGGGAGCGTCGAGCGTGATCTTGTCTGATGCCGCAGGCTTGGCCCCGAAAAGGGCCGTCAGCGCCGCATCGACGTCCTTGGCGGCGAAGGCCGCCGCGGGATAGGCGGGCTCGGCCGCGCGCGCGGCGGTGGCCGCGAACGCCGGCCCGAGCACGCCGAGCGCCAGCGCTCCCTTCATCATGGCGCGCCGGTCGGCGCCGGGTTTGGGTTCAAGCGTTTCGATCATGTCCATGGCGGCGCTCACAGGGTTTCGAGGAAGTCGACGACGTCTTGGATTTCTTGCTGCGTGAGCAGGCGGTCGCGGCCGAACGGCGGCATCGCGGTCAGCGGATTGCGCCTCGTCTCGTCCTGCAGGATCGCCACGATGTCGGCGCGATTGGGATAGCGCGTCTTGAGGCCCGCCAAGTCAGGCCCGATCTCGCCCGGCAATTCGCCGCCGGGGATCTTGTGGCAGGCGAGGCAATTGCCTTGCGCGGTGCTGAAGGCGATCGCGCGTCCCTTGGCGACGTTGTCGGCGGGCGCGGCGAATGCCATGCCCGACGCCGCGACCGCGCCGACGATCGATGCCGCGAGCTTTTGGCCAAACCGACCCATACCGCCCTCCCCCCGCCTCACAGCGCGCCCGCCGCGCCCGCCTTCATTATGGCGAGCAAGTCCGCGTTGACCTTCTCCGCCGACTTGCGCAGGTCGCTGCCGAGCGGAATTTGGTCGATCAGCGGCTTCAAGTTGAGCATCACCAACCACGTCTTGCCGGCGCTGTCCTGGGCCAGCGAAATCCGGCACGGCAAATAGGCCGCGAATTCCACGTTGTAGGACGCGATTTTTTGCGCCGTCACCGGATCGCAGAACAGGAACACCCGGATCAGCGGTACCTTCGCGCCGGTTATCTTGGTGACTTGGTCGGAAAGCGGCAGGTCGCCGACGGCCTTCAAGTTGAGAAGATTGGCGCGCAGCGTCAGCGAATCCGCAGCTTCGGCCGGCGAGACGCCGTCGGCGAGCGGCAGCTTGATGACGACGGGCGCACTGCTCGACGCATCTTGCGCCAAGGCCCCATGCCCCACCACCGCTTGCACGAAGGTCGACGACCCGGCCATGACGACGGCGAAGCCCGCCGCCATGATGGCTTTGCCGATCGCAAAGCGCATCCGATTCCTCCCATTCCCGATTATATTAGTGTTTATTGATACACAGCATCGGGCAAGCCGGCGACGGATGCAAGGGTCTCGCTGCGACATTGCGTCGCGTTTGATCGCCGTTAATGGTTCGTGAATCGAGAATGTCGGCCCGATTGCGACCGCGCCCGTTGACAGCCGTGCGGAACGAAAAAAGACGTTTGAAAGTCATATGGTTATCTACACATGGCCGGCCAAACTGATGGTCATCGCGTTAAGAACTCGGTAACCAAAAACCCATTGCCGTCACGAGAGAATCGGTTCATTTTCCCGCTTGTTCGGCCACAGGTGCCGAAAAAGCGTTATTCCCGGAAAGGGCGAAGGCCTCAATGAACGCTTGGGCGGATATGCAGGGTGACATCGGCTTCCACGAGATCATCCTCCAACAGGGAGGCATGATTTCGGACAAGCTGAATCTGCTGCGTCTCGAGCATTTTCCGCCCAATGCCAACAAAGGTCTGCGCCCGTTTTCGCTCGCCGAGGCGGCTTACTTCCTTGGCGTGTCCGCGTCCAACATCAAGAAACTGCACCTCGAAGGCAAAGGGCCGGTGCCGGCGACCTCGCCATCGGGTCGGCGCACCTATACTGCCCAACAGATCGCCGAACTGCGGGACTATCTCGATCGCCACGGGCGAGCCGACTTCAAGAACTATTCACCGTGTCGCAAACCCGGTGAATCGCTCCAGGTCGTCTCGGTCGTCAATTTCAAGGGCGGCAGCGGCAAGACGACCACGGCGGCCCATCTCGCCCAGCATCTCGCTCTCACCGGACATCGGGTCTTGGCGATCGACCTCGACCCGCAAGCGTCGTTGACCGCGCTGCACGGCATCCAGCCAGAAATCGACCGCAACCCGTCGCTTTACGACGCGCTTCGATACGATTCCGGCAAAAGGCCGATCTCCGAGGTCGTGCGACCGACCAATTTTCCGGGGCTCGACATCGTGCCCGCCAGTCTCGAGCTGCAAGAATACGAATACGAGACGCCGCTCGCCGCCTCGAACCGCATCGCCACCGACGGCAAGCTGTTCTTCACGCGCATCACCGATGCGTTGCGGGAGGTCGACGATCACTATGACGTCGTCGTCATCGATTGCCCCCCGCAGCTCGGATACCTGACGCTGACCGCGCTCGCCGCTTCGACGGCGGTGCTGATCACCATCCATCCGCAGATGCTCGACGTGATGTCGATGGGGCAGTTCCTGCTCATGCTGGGCGGGATCCTGGAATCGATCGGCAAGGCGGGTGCCGCTGTTCGGCTCAAGTGGTTCCGCTACCTCGTCACGCGATACGAGCCGACCGACGGCCCGCAGGCTCAGATGGTCGGCTTCATGCAATCGCTGTTCCCCAAACAGATGCTCGCCCACGCGATGGTGAAGTCGACCGCGATCGCGGACGCCGGCATCACCAACCAAACGCTCTACGAGGTCGAACGCGGCCAGTTCATCCGCCAAACCTACGACCGGGCGATGGACGCGCTCAACGCCGTCAACGAAGAGGTGGCCAGCCTGGTCCATACCGCTTGGGGGCGCGCATGAGCCCGATTGACTGCCGTGCAGAACGGGCGATTTCGACGCCGTTTCAGCGATCTGTCCTGATTTCGAGGGGAGGGCGGAGATGCGCAAGAACCTCCTGATCGGGCTTTCCCAGCGAGAGGCGCCCGTTTCCGCGGAAGCGGCTAGGGCGGACTATGCCAATCGGGGGGCATCTCGCTCGATGATCCAGTCGATCGAGGAAATGGCCGAGAACGCCAAGCGGATGATGGAAGGCGAGGCCATCGTCGCGCTCGACACCGGCCTGATCGACGCGTCGTTCGTCGCCGACCGGATGGAAGACGATCCGGCGGAGTTCGCGCTGTTCCGGGATGGCATTGCCAAGGACGGGCAGTTGCAGCCCGTGCTCGTGCGGCCCCATCCGCAGGCAGTCGGGCGTTACATGGTCGTGTTCGGCCATCGACGGGTCAGGGCGGCGCGCGAGCTCGGCATTGGGGTCCGGGCCGTCGTCAAGAACGTCGAAGCGATCGCCCACGTCATTGCACAAGGCCAGGAAAACTCGCGACGTTCAAACCTGTCGTTCGTCGAGAAGGCCCTGTTCGCCAAAAAGCTGCGCGACATGGGGCAGGGCAAGGAGACCGTGAAGTCGGCGCTCGGCGTCGACGACACGCTGCTGTCGAGGATGCTGGCGGTCGCCGACGGCGTGCCGACCAAGCTCGTCGACGCCATCGGCGCCGCCAAGGGCGTCGGGCGCGACCGCTGGGAAGAGCTGAAAAAGCGCGTCCTGAAACCCGCCGACGCCGAGAAAGCGCTGGTCATCGCCGCCGAGCCCGGCTTCGCCGCGCGCGACGGCAAGGGGCGGATCGA
>JAGWKJ010000187.1 GCA_028865375.1 Hyphomicrobiales bacterium
CTTCCTCCCGGCGTCCGGCGAAGTAAGGATCGACGATCCGGCGGATCCCGTCGGGGTAGGCGCCGCCGGTCATCGCGCCGGTCGCGCCGGCGTCGAGGTCGGCCAGCAACGTGATGGCCTCCTCGCCATCCCAAGGTCCTTCGATTTCCGCGCCGCCCGCCGCGACCAACCCGCGCAGCTTTGCGGCCGCCATCGGCACCTCGACCTTGAAATAGCGGACGTTGGCGATCTCCTTCGCCATCCGGGCGAGAAAATCGGCCGACATCGGCGTCCCCGCGACCGGCGCGTCCTGGACCAAGATCGGGATGCGGATGGCGTCCGACACGGATCGATAAAATTCAAGGATGTTCGATTCGGGCACCCTGACGGTGGCGCCGTGATAGGGCGGCATGACCATCACCATGGCAGCGCCGGCCTCCTCGGCCCGGCGGCTGCGGGCGGCGCAGACGACCGAACTGAAGTGGGTGGTCGTGACGATCACCGGGACTCGACCGGCGACGTGATCGAGCGCGACGCGCATGACGCGGTCGCGTTCGTCGTCGGCGAGCGCGAATTGCTCGGAGAAGTTCGCAAGGAAGCAAATGCCGTCGGACCCCGCGTCGATCATGAAATCGATGCAGCGGCGCTGACCCTCCAGGTCGAGTTCGCCGCGTTCGTCGAAAACGGTCGGCGCCACCGGAAAGACGCCGCGATATGGACGTCGGGCCACCGAAATCATCTTGCATCTCCCTTGGCGGCGATTCCGCTCTCAGGTCCCCTCGGCCGTTCCGCGGGAACCTATCGTTTGGCGCCGGTCGAGGATTGCCGGGTCGCGGCGCGACGGCGCGATTCGGTGCTCGGTCCGGAAGGCGGGCTCGCGCGACGACCCGGCGACTGCGCCGCCGACGGTTCGGGCTTCCGCTCGCCCTTGTCGAGATATTCGCGGATATCCTCCAGCGAATCTCGCAACAATTCGCCCATGCGCGCGCGCGCGTCCTCCGGGGATCCAAGTTCGATGGCGCGCAGGATCGCCTCGTGCTGTCGAAGGCGATCCCGCTGAATTCGCTCCGCTCCAGCCCAGGAAAATCCGAACGCGCATTGCAGCGAGGTATGGATCAGCCCTCCCAGCGCGGCGAAGAAATGGTTGCCTGCAGCGTCGAGGATGCCCATGTGGAACCGGAGGTCGGCCTCGATGAGGTCGCCGGCGCCGTCCCCGCGCGCCGTCATGTCGGCGAACGCGATGGCGATCTTGGCGAGCGCCTCCTTGGAGCGGCGGGTCGCGGCGAGCGCGGCGGCCGTCGGTTCGATGGCTTGGCGAAGCACGAACAGATCCGTGACGAATCCCTCGGTGGGACCCGATTGGACGTGCCAGGCGAGCACTTCCGGGTCGATGAGGTTCCATTCCGTCGCCGGCCGGACCCGCGTCCCGACCTTGGGCTTCGCGACGATGAGCGACTTGGAACCGAGGAAACTGTAGGCCTCGCGTATCGCAGTGCGCGACACCGAGAACCGGGCGCACATCTCGTCGACGCTGGGCAGCAGGCTTCCTTGTGGATACGCGCCGCTCACGATGTCCCGCCCGATGGTTCCGGTCAGATAGCCGTGGATTTTTCGCTCCTTGGAGCCCGACTCGGGCCAGTCGTGGGGCCACGCGATGCGGGCGTCCCGGTCCGATCCGGACCGCTCCGGCGACTTCGATTTCGCTCGCGCCTTCGGATCGCGACTCGACACGTCAGCCCCCGATCCGAAGGCGCGATGGCGCGATCAAGGTCCGTTGAAGGACTATGAACACGAACAGGAGCGCGCCGCTCGAGACCATGATCCAAGCGCCGTTGAGCGATCCGTTGAAGTTGATGAGCGTCGCGATGAGCCCCAGTATCATGCCGCCGATCAGCGTTCCCGCCACCAGTCCGACGCCCCCGGTCAACATCGTGCCGCCCAGGACCACCGAGGCGATCGCGCTCAGTTCGGCCCCGGTACCGGCGAGCGGATAGCCCGAGGACGTGTAAAAGGCGTAAATGACGCCGCCGAGCGCGCTGTAAAGGCCGCCGACCGCGTAAGCGCCGACGACGGTGCGTCTCATCGGCACGCCCATGAGCGCCGCGGAGGTCCGGTCGCCTCCGATCGCGTATATGTCGGCGCCGAAGGCCGTGAAATGCGCGACGACGATGGCGGCCGCGAGCGCGACGAACATGACGATCGCCGAACTCGCCAAGAAGCCGCCGCCGGGGAGCGGAACGCTCGCCGCGGCGAACGCCTCGACGAAGGGGTGGCGAATCGGGGTCGAATCCAAGTTGATCATGAAGCAAGCGCCGCGAAGCAGGAACAGGCCCGCCAACGTCACTATGAAGGGTTGGATTTCGCAAAAGTCCACCACGAGGCCCTGAAGCGCCCCGAACGCCGCGCCGAACGCCAATGTCATCCCGGCGGAAACCAGCGGATGCCAACCGGCCGCGTCCAAGTTGGCGATCACGACGCCCACGAAGCCGATCATCGAGCCGATCGACAGGTCTATGCCGCCGGAGATGATGACGAACGTCGTCCCGATCGCGGCGACGATGACGAACGCATTGTCGGCGAGGATGTCGCCCAGGACCAAGGTCGAGAAGAAGTTGTCGTATAGCAGCCCTCCCGCGACGAACAGCGCGACGAACACCGTGGCGGTGGCCGCCAACGGTCGATAGCGTTCGTTCATCGTTTCTCTCCCCGAGCAAGGGAAAAGGCGAGACCGCGCGCGTTCTTCGATTGCAGCAGCAGCACGGCGATCACCACGGCCGCCTTGACGACCAAGTTGTATTCGGGCGGCAGGCCGCTGGTCAGTATCGAAGTCGTCAGGGCTTGGATCACCACGGCGCCGAGGACCGTCGCCCCGAGGTAGATCCGGCCGCCGGAAAGCGAGCCCCCCCCGATCACGACCGCCAGAATGGCGTCGAGCTCGATGTAAAGCCCTTCGCTCACCGGATCGGAGGTGTGCGTGTCGGCGGTGAGCACGACCCCCGCCCATGCCGCGCAAAGGCCGCACACGACGTACGACGCGAAGCGGACGAGACGCGCTTGCACGCCCGACAGTTCCGCCGCCCGGGCGTTTTCGCCCGCCGCCTCGACGAACATGCCGAACGCCGTGCGGCGAACGAGCAGCCAAAGGCCGGCGAAGATGACGGCGCCGAGGACGAGGCGCGTCGGGACGAGCCCCAGATGGCCCACGCTCAGGAATTGCAGCAGCGGGCTCGAAAAGCTCGGGTCCGTGCCGCCATACAGCAGGTTGATCATGAGCCCGATGCCGCGTCCGGACGTCATCAGGATCAGCGTCGCGACGATGGGTTGGATGTCGAGCGCCGCGACGAGCAGCCCGTTCCAAACGCCGCACAGCAGCCCGACGCCGAGCGCCCAAAACAAGATCAGGAGATGCGGGTCGCCGCGGTGGATGCGCCATGCGATCACGGCGCCGGCGATGGCGACCACCGATCCGACCGAAAGGTCGACGCCCTTGGCGCCGATCACCACGGACATGCCCAGGGCGACGACAGCGATCGGCATCGCCCTGTAGAGGATGTCGATCAGGTTGCCGAAAAGCCGTCCCTCGACGATCCGGATCGAGAAAAATCCCGGCGTGATCAACCCGTCGACGGCCAAGATCAGCGCCAACGCGAGCGCGGGCCACGCGATGCGGCGCGCGGCGACCCCGACGCGGCGCGGCGAGCGTTTCGTCTGCGGCAGTGCCGACATCGCGCCGTCCGTGGTCATGAGCCCGCGATCGCCCGAACGACCGCTTCGCGTCCGATCGCCGCCGGAGGGATTTCGTCGACCATTCGGCGGTCGCGGAGCACGACGATGCGGTCGGACATCGCGACAAGTTCGTCGAGTTCGGACGTCGCCAGAAGGACCGCAAGGCCGCGCGACCTGAGTTTCCTCACGAGCTGCAGGATCTCCGCATGTGCGCCGACGTCGATGCCGCGTGTCGGCTCGTCGAGAATGAGGACCCGGGGGGCAGACGCCAGGGCGCGCGCCAGCACGACCTTTTGCTGGTTTCCGCCCGAAAGTTGGCCCACCGGCTTCTCCGCGTCGGGCGTCGCGATCGAGAGCGCGCGGATCATTTCGTCCGCCATCTCCGCCTGTCGCGCCTTGGACAGCCTGCGCAGCCATCCTCGTTTCGCCTGCAGCGCGAGCGCGATGTTCTCTCGCACGGTCATGCCACCGCAGAGCCCTTCGGCCTTGCGGTCCTCCGGACAGAAGGCGACGCCGTTCCGAATGGACGCGCTTGGCGAACTTCCTCCCCGCGCGCCGGCGACGGTCACGCGGCCCTTGTCCGACCGGATCGCGCCGAACACCAACTTCGCGACCTCGGTCCGGCCGGACCCGAGCAAGCCGGCCATGCCCACGACTTCGCCGGCGTCGAGGGCGAGGTCGAACGGCGCCATGACCCGATCGCGCCCGAGCCCTTCGGCGCGGAGCACGGTCGCGCCCCCGCTTTTGGTCGCATTTCCGCCGGCGGGCTCTTCGGCGAGGCCGAGTTCGCGCCCGAGCATCAGCGAAACGAGCGTCAGCGACGGCATCGCCGCGACCGCTCCGGCGCCGACCAGTCTCCCGTTGCGGAGCACCGTAATCCTGTCGGCGATGCGGTAGACCTGTTCGATGAAGTGGCTGATGAACACGATGGCGAGCCCGCGCGCCCGCAGGTCCCGCACGATCCCGAGGAGCGATTCGGTCTCCGTCGCGTCCAAGCTCGCGGTCGGTTCGTCGAGCACGAGCACGCGCGTGTCGTCGTCGAGGGCCCGGGCGATGGCGACGAGTTGCTGGACGGCCACCGAATAGGACCCCAATGGGCGGTCGACGTCGATGTCGATCTTGAGGCGCTCCAGGCGACGCTTGGCCATGACCCGCGCCCCTTTCCATGACACCAGGCCCCAACGGCGCGGCTGGCGACCGAGCGTCACGTTCGCCGCGACCGACATGGTCGGCACCAAGTTGATCTCTTGGTACACCGCCCCGATTCCATGGGCGCGCGCTTCTCCGGGCGAAGCGAAGTTCGCGGGGCGTCCGTCAATCTTGATCGAGCCGCCGTCGCGCGCCATCGCGCCCGTCATGATCTTGATGA
>JAGWKJ010000188.1 GCA_028865375.1 Hyphomicrobiales bacterium
CGATGGCGCGGAACTCCGCCCAGGCGGCTTCGCACAGGCCGAGCGTCGCCGCCTCGAAGGCGCCGGCGCCGGCGGCCGGGTCGGCGACGCGGGCGAGGAAACATTCGTCGCGCAGCACGATCGAGGCGTTGCGTGCCACGCGCCGCGCGAAGGCGTCGGGATCGCCCGGCGCCTGCGTGAACGGCAGCGGCGTCACGCGGTCGGCGCCGCCGAGCGCGGCGGCGGCGATCGCCAGCGCGACCCGCAACAAGTTGGCGTGCGGATCGGCCTTGGCGGCCATGCGACGGGACGCCTGCGCCTCGATGCGGAACGCCGCGGCCGAGACGTCCGACAGTTCGGCGATCCGCGCTGCGCACAGCCGGACGGCGCGGAACTTCGCGACGCCGAGCACGACATCGGCGTCCGCCGCCAGATGGACCGCCGTCGCCTCGAACGAGCGCGGGCGCGACAAGCCGGCCTCCTCCGCGGCGCGCGCGATCTCGACGACGGCGGCGAGCGCGAAGGCGATCTCCTGCGCTTCGCTGGCGCCGGCCTCGTGCGCGGGCGCGGAATCGGCCACGAAATACGGCCCGCGCCAGCCTTCGTCCGCCAATCGGCGCGCGAAACGCGCCTGCGCGACGAGACGCGCCGCGCCGCCGTCCGCGTCGGCGAAGTTGAACGGATCGAGGCCGAACGCGACCCGCGCGACCGAAGGCGGCAGGTCGCGCGATACCGCGGCGACCAACGGCGCCGCGTCGCGCACGAAGTCCTCGCCGGTCGAGAGCGCTATGGCGGGTCCGCGCGCCGCGTCGACGGCGGCGATCGTCGTCCGCGCGTCGGTCGCGGAATCGAGGGAAACGCCCAGCCCGTAGGCGCGCGGCGCGCCGACGAGCACGATCTCCACCGCGTCGGCGCCGCCGGCGGCGGCGGCGCGCAGGTCGTCCGAGGCGCGCGCGGGATCGGGTTCGTCGATCCGCTCGCAGGTCTCCCACCGCATCGCCGCCCGCCAGGCCCGCGGGCGATCTACTGTTACGCGCTCGAAGATCGGTCCGAGCGGCACGCCGTCCGCCGATGCGCTTTCCAACGATTTGATGTCGCCGCCGTTCAGGGCCGAGGCGGCGAGCGCGTCCCAAGCGGCCCGGCCGGGCGTCTCGCCATGCGATCCCGCGTCCGCCGGCATCGCCCGCCTCCGCTCAGATCATGGCGCCGAGGCCGGGGATCGCGCCCGCGATCTCGCCCATGACGTCCTCGCCCGCCTTGTCGCGGCCGAAGGCGAACAGCTCCTTGCCGACCGCCTGCATCTGTCCCATGTCGAGGCCGAGCCCGCCGAGATCGCCGGCCAGCGCCATCAGGCCGCCGCCGCCGCCGAACCCGCCGAGCCCCTTCAACGCGGAGGGCAAGCCCTCCTCGCCGCCGCCGGCCTGCGTCGAGGCGGCGATGGCGGCGAGCGACGGCGAGGCTGCCAACAGCTTGTCGACCTCGCCGGGCGGTCCTTCGCGGCGCAGGAAATTGACGATCGTGCCGATCGCCTGGCGCGACACGTCGGGGGCGATGCCGGCGGCCTTGGCGACGCGGTCGATGAGTTCGGGCATGGGATCCTCCTCGTCGCCCTCCTTCGCCGCAATGCGGGGCGATTGCAAGGCGCCGCGCCGGCACGGACGGCCGCCCATTGACGCGCGCGCCCGGCGCACGCACGGTCGCGGCTGGACAGGGAGACCGGCGACGCCGGAAGCGCGCGATGGCCGCATTGGACGACGCCTTGGGGCGAATCGACGCCGGCCGCGAGGCCGCGCTGAAACGTCTCGCCGACCTGATCGCGATTCCCTCGATCTCGGCCGATCCGGCGCGCTGGCCCGATTGCACGCGCGCGGCCGATTGGCTCGTCGACGCGCTGAAGGAGATCGGCGCCGACGCGTCGCGCCGCGACACGGCCGGCCGGCCGATGGTGGTCGGCCACCTCGTCTCGTCCAACCGCGACGCGCCGCGCGTGCTGTTCTACGGCCATTACGACGTGCAGCCGCCCGACCCGCTCGAACTCTGGTCGAGCCCGCCGTTCGAGGCGACGATCGTGGGCGACGGCGACGAGCGCAAATTGCGCGCGCGCGGCGCCTCGGACGACAAGGGACAGCTGATGACCTTCGTCGAGGCGTGCCGCGCCTTCAAGGAGGCCGGCGGACCGCCCTGCAACGTCACCTTCCTGTTCGAGGGCGAGGAGGAAAGCGGCTCGACATCGCTGCCGGCGTTCCTCGCTGCCAATTCCAAGGAGCTCGACGCCGACGTCGCGCTGGTCTGCGACACCGACATGCTCGCCGACGACGTGCCCGCGGTGACCACCATGCTGCGCGGCCTCGTCTACGAGGACGTGACCGTGCAGGCCGCCGACCGCGACCTGCATTCGGGCCTCTACGGCGGCGCGGCGGCCAACCCGATCCGTGTGCTGGCCCGCGCACTCGCCGGCCTGCACGATTCCGACGGCCGCGTGACGCTCGAAGGCTTCTACGACGGCGTCGAAGAGCTGCCCGAAGAGATCGCCGAGCAATGGCGCGCCTTCGAGGCCGCCGACGAGGCGATGCTGGCCGACGTCGGCCTCTCCGTGCCGGCCGGCGAAAAAGGCCGCTCGGCGCGCGAGATGATCTGGTCGCGTCCGACCTGCGAGTTCAACGGCATCGTAGGCGGCTACACGGGCGTCGGCGCCAAGACGGTGCTGCCCGCCAAGGCGTCGGCGAAAGTGTCGTTCCGCCTCGTCGGCGCGCAGGATCCAGCCAAGGTGTCGGAGAGCTTCCGCCGCCACATGCGCGCGGCGATGCCCGCCGATTGCCGCGTCGAGTTCGAAAGCCATGGCGCGAGCCCGGCGATTTCGCTGCCGGCGCGCTCCGAGGCGCTGACCCGCGCGCGCCGGGCGCTGGAGGCCGAATGGGGCAAGCCCGCCGCGCTGGTCGGCTCGGGCGGGTCGATCCCGATCGTCGGCGCGTTCAAGCGCGCATTGAAGCTCGACGCGCTGCTGATCGGCTTCGCCTCGCCCGACGACGGCATCCATTCGCCCGACGAAGGCTATCGCCTGCGGGCGTTCCACAAGGGCGCGCGCAGCTGGGCGCGCGTGCTCGCCGCCATCGGCGCGTGAGGTCAGTTCGCCGGCGCGATCTGAACCGGCGCATTGGCCGGATCGACCGGCGCCGGCGCGTCCACGACCACGGGGGGCGCGGCGCCTGCATCGGGCGCGACGCCCGCGTCGATGGTGGCCTGCGCGTCCTGCGGCCCGCCGAGCGAGGCGGCGAGCTGGGCGCCGATGGCCGCCACCACGCTGGGCGCGTCGGCGAACGTGCCGTGACCGATCCAGCCGCGGCTCTCATGCGTCACGTCCACCACCTTGACGCCGGCCTTGCGCAGCGACGCCGCGGTGGCGGGGTCGCGCGCGTCGATCGCGCCGAGCCGGCGCCGGCTGCCCGCCAGCAGGCTGGACAGCGACAGCGCCTTGTCGTTGGTGGCGGCGAACACCGTGACGCGCGCGGGACCGACGCGGTGCATCTGGTCGAGGAACACGTTGAGGTCGATGTCGGGCGCGGCCAGCATCACGTCGCCGAGCTTGCCCGACAGCGTGCGGTCGCCCGCGATCGAGGCCTGGCGCAGGGCCTCCATCGTCAGCCAAGCGCCCATCGAATGGGCGAGCACGTGGATGCGGCCGACGTCGGACAGCTTGCCGAGCCTTTCGAGCAGCGTCTGCAGGCGGTCGCGCGCGGCGGTGGCGGATTCCTTGTCGGCCTCGTAGGCGAACACGCTGGCGCGCGAGGGCCAGGCGAACAGCACCGGCACGCCGCCGAAGCGCCCGTCGGCGACCACTTGGGCGAGGCGGAAGCGCGCCTCGTCGAAGCCGGTGTTGAAGCCGTGGACGTAGACGAGCACGTCGCGGTCGACGCCGACCCGGCCCGACAGGTGCGTGGCCACGCCGTCCATGAACTCCGCCTCCGACAGCGGACGCCGCCCGGCGATCATGAAATCGTGGTCTGGCCGGCGGCCGCCGAAGCCGGGACCTTCGATCTGGCCGATCTTGTGTCCGGGCGGAACGCTCACCGTCGTCAAGGAATGGCTCACGCCGCCGTCGCCGGCGCTTTCGTTGGCGAGCGCATGGGCGACGAAGATCTGGATCGGCCAAGCCTGGCCGGGCTCGGGCCGCGAGAGCAAACCGCCGACGGACGCGACGCTACCCGCCATCGCGCCGAAGTCCGGTCCCGCGCAGGCGCCGAGCGCGAGCGCGAGGCACATAGCGGCAATGGCGCGGATGACGTTGCCGGACGGTCGGAGACGAAGACGGTTCATGGCGCAGGGGTTTCGCGACGCCGGGCGCCGGAGGCACGGCATTGGCCGCCAAACGCGGCGACAATGGGACGCTCACCGTGCCATTTCGGGACGCCCGCCGACGGCGCCGAACTTGCGGGGCGGGAACCGTGACCTTCGCGCGCCGACGTCCCTCCCGCCGCGACCTGCTCGCCGGCGCCGCCGCGCTCGCCGCTTGCGGTCCCGCCGCGGTTGCCGCCGCCGGCGACCTGCGGGCACGGATCGCGCGCGGCGGCGTCGTCGTCCTGCCGCCGGGCGAGACCGCGACGACGGGGCTTGCGCTGCCCGACGGCGCGCGCCTGCTCGCGCCCAAGGGCGGCGCGACGCTGCGTCTTCTCGGCCCCGGCCCGTTGCTGCGCGCGGCGCAGGACGCGCGACGCGTCGCGTTGGAAGGCGTGACGCTGACGGGCGACGGGGCCGCGACGCTGGCCGCCTTCGAGCGCCTCGACGAATTGACCGTGACCGGCTGCGCGTTCCTGGGCGCCGGCGCGGGCCTCGAAGCGCGCGGTTGCGGCGGATCGGTGCGCGACAGCCGCTTCACCGGCCATTCGCGGCACGGCGTGTTCTCGCTCGACGGCGTGGCGATGGCGATCGCCGGCAACCGCGTCGAGGATTGCGGCGAGAACGGCGTCCTCGTCTGGAGATCGGCGATCGGCGACGACGGCGCTCGGGTCTCCGGCAACGCGATCGCGCGCATCCGCGCCGACCGGCCCGGCGACGGGCCTTACGGCAACGCGATCTC
>JAGWKJ010000189.1 GCA_028865375.1 Hyphomicrobiales bacterium
ATCGTAGTTTTCCGGTGGGCGGGGGTTTCGTACCCTCCCTTCAGATGCAACCGGCACATTCGCGTCGCATCCTGCGTCCACCTTTCCGGCACTGTTCTTGCTGATGCCGCATAGCGGGTCCTGAGAACAGGGGCACAACAAAAAGGGAATTGAGGCCAATGACCAGCAAGCCACGACCCACGCTGCAACCGGGCGAAACCCGGGCCTATCCGGTCCTGCCGCTGCGCGACATCGTGGTGTTCCCACACATGATCGTTCCGCTCTTCGTCGGCCGTGAAAAGTCGATCAAGGCGCTGGAAGAGGTCATGCGTTCCGACACCTTCATTCTGCTCGCTACGCAGAAGAATGCTTCCGACGACGATCCGGCGACGGATTCGATCTACACAGTCGGCACGCTGGCGAGCGTGCTGCAGCTCCTGAAGCTGCCCGACGGCACCGTCAAGGTGCTGGTCGAGGGCGCCGCGCGCGCCACCGTCGACAAATACACCGACCGTTCCGAATATTACGAGGCCGACGCCACCGTGATCGTCGACGATGTCGGCGACCGGGTGGAGGCCGAGGCAATGGCGCGCTCGGTGGTCACCGAGTTCGAGAACTATGTGAAGCTGAACAAGAAAGTGTCGCCGGAAGTGATCGGCGTGATCCAGCAGATCGAGGATTACGCCAAGCTCGCCGACACCGTGGCTTCGCATCTCGCCGTCAAGATTCCCGACAAGCAGGACATCCTGGAGACGCCGTCCGTCACCGAGCGCCTGGAGAAGGTGCTGGGCCTGATGGAGAGCGAGATCTCGGTGCTGCAGGTCGAGAAGCGCATCCGCACGCGCGTCAAGCGCCAGATGGAGAAGACGCAGCGCGAGTACTACCTCAACGAGCAGATGAAGGCGATCCAGAAGGAGCTCGGCGAGGGCGAGGACGGCAAGGACGAGATGTCCGAGCTGGAGCGCCGCATCAAGGAGACCAAGCTCACCAAGGAGGCGCGCGACAAGGCGCTCGCCGAGATGAAGAAGCTCAGGCAGATGTCGCCGATGTCGGCCGAGGCGACGGTGGTGCGCAACTACCTCGATTGGATGCTGTCGATCCCGTGGGGCAAGAAGTCGAAGGTCAAGAAGGACCTGCCGGCCGCGCGCGCCACGCTCGACGCCGACCACCACGGCCTCGACAAGGTCAAGGAGCGCATCCTCGAATATCTCGCGGTGCAGACCCGCTCCAACAAGCTGAACGGCCCGATCCTGTGCCTCGTCGGGCCGCCGGGCGTCGGCAAGACGTCGCTGGGCAAGTCGATCGCCAAGGCGACGGGCCGCGAGTTCGTGCGCATGTCGCTGGGCGGCGTGCGCGACGAGGCGGAGATCCGCGGCCACCGGCGCACCTACATCGGCTCCATGCCCGGCAAGATCGTGCAGTCGATGCGCAAGGCCAAGACGTCCAACCCGCTCTTCCTGCTCGACGAGATCGACAAGATGGGCATGGACTTCCGCGGCGACCCGTCGTCGGCGCTGCTCGAAGTGCTCGACCCCGAACAGAACGCGACGTTCAACGACCATTACCTCGAGGTCGACTACGACCTGTCGAACGTGATGTTCGTGACCACGGCCAACACGCTGAACATTCCCTCGCCGCTGATGGACCGGATGGAGATCATCCGGCTCGCCGGCTACACCGAGGAGGAGAAGGCCGAGATCGCGCGACGCCACCTCATCCCGGCGGCGATCGAGAAGCACGGCCTGAAGCCCGGCGAATGGTCGATCGACGACGCGGCGCTGCTGGCGCTCGTGCGGCGCTGGACGCGCGAGGCGGGCGTTCGCAACCTCGAGCGCGAGCTCTCCAACCTCGCCCGCAAGGCGGTGAAGAAGATCCTGCTCGGCGAGGCGCCGTCGGTGGCCGTCGGCGAGAAGGACCTCGCCGACTACCTCGGCCCGCCGAAGTTCCGCTACGGCGAGATCGAGGAGGAGGACCTCGTGGGCGCCGTCACGGGCCTCGCCTGGACCGAGGTCGGCGGCGAGCTGCTGACGGTGGAAGGCGTGATGATGCCCGGCAAGGGCCGCATGACGGTGACCGGCAACCTGAAGGACGTGATGAAGGAGTCGATCTCCGCCGCCGCGTCCTACGTGCGCTCGCGCGCGCTCGCCTACGGCATCAAGCCGTCGCTGTTCGACAAGCGCGACATCCACGTCCACGTGCCGGAAGGCGCGACGCCCAAGGATGGCCCGTCGGCCGGCGTGGCGATGGCCACCGCCATCGTCTCGGTGATGACGGGAATCCCCGTGCGCCGCGACGTCGCGATGACCGGCGAGATCACGCTGCGCGGCCGCGTGCTGCCGATCGGCGGCCTCAAGGAGAAGTTGCTCGCCGCGCTGCGCGGCGGCATCAAGACCGTGCTGATCCCCGAGGAGAACGTGAAGGACCTCGTCGAGGCGCCCGCCTCGCTCAAGGAGAAGCTCGAGATCGTGCCGGTGACGCGCATGGAGCAGGTGCTCGCCCGCGCGCTGATGCGGATGCCCGAGGCGATCTCCGCCGAGGACGACGAGCCCGCGACCGCGCCGCCCGCCGCGGCGGTCGAAGACGAGGCGGGCGTCGCGATCGCGCACTGATCGCGCGCGCCGTGAATCGGTGACAAGGGCCGCGAATCCCCCGGATTCGTGGCCCTTTTCGTTTCGTGCCGCCGAAAATGCTCGGGTTTCCGGCGATTTTCGCGTCGAACCCGGCCTGTCCCCTTGCAAAACAAGGAGAATCAGGCCAGCACGGAGCGGATCGCCTTCCGCCCGTGCGGCGTCGGACGGCCGGATCCGCCGCGCGGGGCCGCTCGGCGAGCGAACAACAACGGGGATTTCCGATGAACAAGATGGAACTGGTCGACCAGATCGCCTCCGACGCCGACATCTCGAAAGCCGCCGCCGGCGCCGCGCTCGATTCCGTCGTCGCCAGCATCGAAAAGGCTTTGAAGAAAGGCGACGAAGTGCGCCTCGTCGGCTTCGGCACGTTCTCGGTGCGCGCGCGCGCCGCCGGCAAGGGCCGCAACCCGGCCACCGGCAAGGAGATCAAGATCGCCGCCTCGAAGAACGCCAAGTTCAAGCCGAGCGCGGCGCTGAAGGCGGCGCTGAACAAAAAGTCCGCCGCCAAGAAGTGAGCCGGCGCGGGCCGCGCGACGCTTGGATCGGCGCGGCCGGCCGGCTATACCCCGTCGAGGTCCCGCCGCGCGTCCGCCAAGACGCGCGTCGGGCGACGGGCGGTTAGCTCAGCTGGAAGAGCATCTCGCTTACACCGAGAGGGTCGGCGGTTCGAACCCGTCACCGCCCACCAAGGGTCGAGCGAGATGCGCCTGAGGGCTTTCTTGATCGTTTTGTTCGGCGCGGCCGCCTTGGCGGGCGCGCTCGGCGGCTGCGCCACCATGGCGGGCGGCGGCGCGCCGATGGATTTCCGCGTCGCCAAGGTCGACGACGGCCGCTGTTCTGGCCATTGCCCCGACGTGATCGCCGCCCGCGGCCAGATCGGCGTCGACACCGCCGACCGCTTCGTCGCCTTCCTCAAGGACGCCTCCGCCGACAAGGCGCTGCGCGACGTGGTGCTGATCGATTCCCCCGGCGGCAAGGTCGTGGGCGCGATGCGGCTCGGCATGGCGTTCCGCAAGCTGGGCGCGGCCGTCGTCGTGGCCCGCGTCGCCGGCGGCGGCACGGACGCCGTGGCGGGCCCCGGACTGTGCATGTCGGCCTGCGCCTATGCCTTTATGGGCGGCGTCAAGCGTGTGGTGCCGTCGCATAGCCTGGTCGGAATCCACCGCATGTCGCGGGTCGAATACGAGGCGGGCGGCTCCGCCGGCGCCGCGGTGGTGGCCCAGCGCGTCTACGCGACGCCCGACATGGTCGCCGCCCTGACCTCCTACGCCCGCTCGATGGGCGTCGGCGAGGGGCTGGTGAAGCTCGCGGAGACCGTGCCACCCGCCAACATCCATATCGTCACGCCCGACGAAGAGCGCCGCTGGCGGTTGGCTACGTCCAAGTTCTGAGCGTCGGATCGCCTGACGCTCGCACGTCCGGACGCGCGCCGCAGGTTCCTGTTGAGAACGCAGCGGGAACATGATACGAATCTCTCCGATACAGGAAAAGTCCGGCCGCCCGCCGGGCCCAAGGAATCGGAGCCGCCCATGTTGACGCGCAAGCAGAGCGAATTGCTGCGGTTCATCAACGAACGGCTGATGGAGAGCGGCGTGCCGCCCTCCTTCGACGAGATGAAGGACGCGCTCGACCTGCGGTCGAAGTCCGGCATTCACCGCCTCATCATGGCGCTGGAGGAGCGCGGGTTCATCCGCCGGCTCCCCAATCGCGCGCGCGCGCTCGAAGTGCTGAAGCTGCCCGAGGCGTCGACGCCTTCGGGCGTTTCGCGCGGGGGGCGTTTCGCGCCCAACGTGCTCGAAGGCGGGCTGGGCCGCGGCCGCCCGGCCGCCGCCGCGTCGGACGGCGGCGAAGAGCGCTGGCGCCCGGTCTCGATCCCGGTCATGGGCCGGATCGCGGCGGGCACGCCGATCTCGGCCATCCAGCAACGCTCGTCGACCATCGGCCTGCCGCCCGATTTCCTCGGCGCGGGCGAGCATTTCGCGCTCGAAGTGCGCGGCGATTCGATGATCGAGGCGGGCATCCACGACGAGGACACCGTCATCATCCGCAAGCAGGACACCGCCGAATCGGGCGACATCGTCGTGGCCCTGATCGACGACGAGGAAGCGACGCTGAAGCGGCTGCGCAAGCGCGGCGCCTCGGTGGCGCTCGAGGCCGCCAATCCGGCCTACGAGACGCGCATATTCGGGCCCGATCGCGTCCACATCCAAGGCAAGCTCGTCAGCCTCATCCGCCGCTATTGATCGAGGGCCGCGGCGTCGCGAACGGCCTGCGCGGCGCCGGCGACCACGGCCTGTCTTCATACGCGGAACGGACCGAAGCCGTCGCGGCGACCGTGCCGTCGCGGGCGAGGTCGAGCGCAACCGAGCCCGTCGTGGCGAGGCGGCGCGAATCGAACGTCGCCGCCGCGCAGCCGGGCGGC
>JAGWKJ010000190.1 GCA_028865375.1 Hyphomicrobiales bacterium
AACAGCTCCATCTGCGCCTGCTGCTGCGCTTGGCGGTCGTCGGGGAAGCGCGTCTTGATCGCCTCGATCTCGGGCTGCACGGCCTTCATCTTGGCCATCGACCGATAGGACGCATTGGCGATCGGGAAGAACGCCGCCTTGACGATCACCGTCAGCGCCAACACGGCGAGACCGAAATTGCCGAGGAATTTATTGAGGAAATCCAGCAGCTTGAAGAGGGGCTTTGTGATGAAATAGAACCAACCCCAATCGATCATCAGGTCGAAGTGGGAAATGTTGAATTTCGCCGCGTAACCGTCGATGAGATCGACTTTTTTCGCGCCGGCGAACAGCCGCGTGGTCACCGTGACGGTTTGGCCCGACGCCAAGGTCTTGGCCTCGCCCAGAAAGTCGGCCGCATAGGTGCGGAGGTTCACCGGCCCCGTCGCGGCGAAGCGGGCGTCGACCTTGGCCTTCTGGTCCGGGATCAGCGCGGCCGCCCAATAGGCGTCGGTGAAGCCCAAGAATCCCCCGTCGCCGGAAAACGACTTGGTGGCGCCGGTTTCTTTTTCGATGCCCGGGTAATTGATCTCCAGCAGGCCCGATTGTCCGAGATCGGCCAACATGCCCTCGAACAGTACGGCATAGCCCAGCACCTTGGGCGTGCCCTGACGCACGATCATGCCAAAGGGGTGGAGCGACGCGGCCGTGGCGCCGGAATTGGTCGCGCTGTCTTCGACCGTGAACATGTAACGGTCGTCGACCGAAATGACCCGCTTGAACGTGAGACCGCCGCCCGCGTCATAGGTCAGCGTCAGCGGTTTGGCGGGCGTCAAGGCGTCGCCGTCGGCAGCCCAAAGTGCGTCGGCGCCGGGCGGTTTGGCGCTCGCGCCGGCGTCGGGCAGCCAACCGAAGTCGGCGTAATATGGCTGCGGCGCGTTGACGGGGGAGAAGAGCACGATGTTCGGGCTCTTGGGATCGGTCGTCTCGCGGTAGTTCTTGAGCGTCACGTCGTCGATGCGACCGCCCACGAGGTTGATCGAGCCCGACAGCGCGGGCGTGTCGATCTTGACGCGCTTGCCGCCGGCGAGCGCCGCCTCGCGCGTGGGCGCCGACAGTGCGGGCACGGCCGCGCCGGGGAGGGCGGGCGTCGCGGCCGCGCCGGGCGTCGCAGGGGCGGCGGCTTGCGTCGCCGCCGGCTGGGGCGAGGATAGCTTCGGGGCGATGAAGAATTGCCAACCGACGAGGAAGGCCAAGGCGAGCGCGGTCGCCATCAGCATGTTGCGGGTGTCTTCGCTCATCCTGGCGGCTCATCGGGTTTGCGCTTGGGCCTTGCGGCGCGGCGCGCGGTTTCACGGAAAGCGTCGGCAAGGTCGGCCTTGAGCGCCTCGAAATCCTGGTTCGAAGCGGGCGGCCGGCCGACCAGCACGTAATGCGCGGCGGGCGAGAGCGCCAGATCGGGCGACAGGCGTACCGCTTCTTTGAGGCGTCGGCGCATGCGGTTGCGCGCCACCGCGTCGCCGACTTTCTTGGTCAGCGTATAGCCCAAGGCCGACGGCGCGTCCGCATCGGGGCAGGCCGCCATCTGAAGCACGAAGGCAGGACGATGAGACTTCACGCCTTTGGCGGCCCGCAGGAAGTCAGCGCGCTTGCGCAACCGCGCGGGCAGGGCGGCGGGACGGCCGTCGGACCCCTGCCGGGTCATCGACCGCACCTCGCGCCTCGGGGCGATCAGGCGGAGAGGCGCTTGCGGCCGCGCGCGCGACGCGCGTTCAACACTTTGCGGCCGCCCACCGTCGCCATGCGGGAACGGAAACCGTGACGGCGCTTGCGCACGATCTTCGAGGGCTGAAAAGTCCGTTTCACTGTCGGCTCCGATGGGTCACGCCCGCGCGAACGCGCGAACGCGCCGGAGGCGGGCCCCCGGCGGCTGAAAGGTGCCGCTCTATGATGCGCGCCTCCGCATAAGTCAATGCGGAGATGGTGCGCACGACGTTGGCCGCGTTGGCGGGCGGTCTCGACGGACGACACGCCGGTCGCCGAGCCGGCGCGGCCCGCGTTTCGCCTTCGTTCGCGTGGTAGACAGGACCGCTCCCCGAATCGAAATGACGATCCCCGAACCATGAAACCATCCGACCGTTCCGACGACCTGTTCGGCGACCGCGCGCCGGCCGCCCGCGAGACCAAGCGCGCCGCCGCGCCGGCGACCGGGCCGACGCCGAAGCCGGCCCCCAAGCGCACGGACGGCGACTACGGCGCCCATTCGATCGAGGTGTTGGAAGGGCTGGAACCGGTGCGCCGCCGGCCCGGCATGTACATCGGGGGCACCGACGCCACCGCGCTGCATCACCTGTTCGCGGAGGTGATCGACAACGCGATGGACGAGGCGGTGGCGGGCCACGCGACCTTCATCGAGGTCGAGTTGGAGGCCGACGGGTTCCTGGCGGTGTTCGACAACGGCCGCGGCATTCCCGTCGAACCGCACCCGAAGTTCCCGAAAATCTCGACCCTCGAAGTGATCCTCACGGTGCTGCACGCCGGCGGCAAGTTCGATTCCGGCGCCTATCAGACGTCGGGCGGCCTGCACGGCGTCGGCGTGTCCGTGGTCAACGCGCTGGCCGAGCGGCTGGAGGCCGACGTCTGGCGCGAGCAGACGCATTATTCGCAAGCGTTTTCGCGCGGCAAGCCGCTCGGCGGATTGAAAACGGTCGGCAAGGCGCCCAATCGCCGCGGCACGCGCATCCGCTTCAAGCCGGATCCGCAGATCTTCGGCGCCGACGTGCAATTCTCGCCCGCGCGCCTGTTCCGCATGGCGCGCGCCAAGGCCTACCTGTTCGGCGGCGTCGAGATCCGCTGGCGTTGCGCGCCCGCGCTGCTGAAGCCCGACGACGCGATCCCCGCCGAGGCGACCTTCCACTTCCCCGGCGGACTGAAGGACTTCCTCGCCCGCGACGTCGAAGGCAAGACCGCCGTGGTCGACCAGGCCTTCGCGGGAAAGGTCTCAAAGTCGGGCGGCCACGGCTCGGTGGAATGGGCGGTGACCTGGCTCGCCGACGACGATGGCTTCGTGCATTCCTATTGCAACACGATCCCCACGCCCGATGGCGGCACGCACGAGGCGGGACTGCGCGCCGCGCTGCTGCGCGCGCTGAAGGACCACGCCGAGCGCGTCGGCCAGGCCAAGCGCGTCGCCGCCGTCACCGGCGACGACCTGATGGTCTCCTGTGCGGCGTTGGTCTCGGTGTTCATCCGCGAGCCGGAGTTCCAAGGACAGAACAAGGGCCGCCTGCAATCGGCCGAGGCGGCGCGTATCGTCGAGACCGAGCTGCGCGACCGCTTCGACCATTGGCTGGCCGATTCGCCCGCGCAAGCCGCGCGGCTGATCGACTGGACGGTCGAGCGCGCCGAAGAGCGGCTGCGCCGCCGCGCCGAAAAGGAGACGCAGCGCAAGACCGCCGTGCGCAAGCTGCGCCTGCCCGGCAAGCTGGCCGATTGCTCGCAGACCGCGACGGAGGATTCCGAGATCTTCATCGTCGAGGGCGATTCGGCCGGCGGCTCCGCAAAGTCGGCCCGCGACCGCGCCACCCAGGCGATCCTGCCGCTGCGGGGCAAGATCCTCAACGTGGCCGCCGCCTCGCGCGAGAAGCTGTCGCAGAACCAGCAGATCTCCGATCTCGCGCAGGCGCTCGGCTGCGGGCTGGGCGCGCGCTACCGCGCGGAGGACCTGCGCTACGGCAAGGTGATCGTGATGACCGACGCCGACGTCGACGGCGCCCACATCGCCTCGCTGCTGGTGACCTTCTTCTTCCGCGAGATGCCACGCTTGGTGGAGGCCGGCCGGCTCTATCTGGCGGTGCCCCCGCTGTTCAAGCTGAAGCAGGGTGACCGCACCGCCTACGCCCGCGACGAGGGTGAACGCGACCGCCTGCTGGCGGGCGAGTTCTCGGGCCGCGGCAAGGTCGAGATCTCGCGCTTCAAGGGACTGGGCGAAATGATGCCCGACGAGTTGAAGGCGACCACGATGGACCGTTCGCGCCGAACGCTGTTGCGCGTGATGGTGGAGGATTCCGAGCGCGCCGCGACCGTGGACGCCGTCGAACGCCTGATGGGAACCAAGCCCGAAAGCCGGTTCCAGTTCATCCAGGAACGCGCGCCGTCGTTCGCGGCGGACGTCGACGTGTGAGGAAGGCGATCAGCCGCCGAACTCCGCCCGCACCGCCGCGATGTCGGCCTTCGACGGCAGGCCGGGTTCGTTGCCGACCTTCTGCACCTTGAACGCGGCGGCGGCGCGCGCGAGCCTGAAATGCTCGACCCAGGGCGCGGAAGGGTCGTTGAGGTAGGACGCGACATAGGCGCCGTGGAAAATGTCGCCGGCGCCCGACGTGTCCACCACGCGCGCCTTGGGCACGGCCAGCGAGGGCAGGCGCGAGACCGTGCCGGTCTCGTCGTACCAGAGCATGCCGCGCTCACCCTCGGTGACGCCGCCGATCTTGACGCCGCGGCCCTTGAGGTAGTCGAGCATCGCGGTCGGCGACAGCTCCATCTGCTCGCACAGGCGCTCGGCGACGATCGCGACGTCGACGAATTCGAGCAGTTCGTGCGTGTTGTCGCGCAGCCCGCCGCCGTCGAGCGAGGTCAGGATGCCGCGTTCGCGACAGAGCCTGGCGTAATGGATCGCGGCGTCGGGCTGGTGGCCGTCGAGATGCAGCGCGCGGCACTGGCGAAGGTTCAGGATCGGGAACGGATGCAGGTAATCGTCGTCGCGCGCGCGCAGGATCGAGCGCCGGCCGTCCTTGGGGACGATGAAAGACAGCGACGAGCGCTTCACCTTGCGCGGATGGACCGGGATCGCGTAGCGCGCCGCCATGTCGAGGAACATGCGGCCGAGCCAATCGTCGGCGAGCGAGGTCAGGAGATCGGGCGGCACGGCGAGCTTGGCGCAGGCGAAGGCGGCGGTCACCGCGTTGCCGCCGAACGAGACCGCGTAATCGTGGGCGACCGCCTTCTGGTCGCCGGTCGGCAT
>JAGWKJ010000191.1 GCA_028865375.1 Hyphomicrobiales bacterium
GGAGTTCAAGACGATGGCCAAGGCCGCAAAGACGATCAAGGTCGAACAGACCGGCAGCCCGATCCGCCGCCACCATTCGCAGCGCTCGACGCTGATCGGACTGAAGCTCAACAAGATCGGCCGCGTCGCCGAATTGAGCGATACGCCGGCAATTCGCGGCATGATCGCCAAGGTTCAGCATCTCGTCCGCGTCGTTGGCGGAAAGTAGGATAGATAAGGAATAGAACGATGAAGCTCAGCGATATCGCCGACAACGCCGGCTCGCGCAAAAAGCGGATGCGCGTCGGCCGGGGCATTGGCTCGGGCAAGGGCAAGACCTCCGGCCGCGGCGGCAAGGGCCAGACCGCGCGCTCGGGCGTGCGCATCAAGGGCTTCGAGGGCGGCCAGATGCCGCTGCACCGTCGCCTGCCCAAGCGCGGCTTCACCGCGCCCTTCTCGACCGATTACAACGAGGTCAATCTCGGCCGCGTGCAGCAGGCGGTCGATTCCGGCAAGCTGGACGCCGCCAAGACGGTGACGGTCGAGGCGCTGGTGGCGGCGGGCGTCTGCGCCCGAGTGCGCGACGGCGTGAAGATCCTCGGCGTCGGCGAACTGAAGGCCAAGCTGTCCTTCGAGGTCGCCGCCGCGTCGAAGTCCGCACAGGCGGCGATCGGCAAGGCGGGCGGGGCGGTCAAGCTGCTCGTCAAGGCGGTGGAAGCCGCCGAGGCCCCCGCGGCCGGCTGACGCCCGCTGGCGCCGTCGGCGTCAGGCGCCCATATGGTCTTTCGGGCGCGCGTCGGTTCGCGCGCCCTTTTCATGACAGCGGAGGCGTCGCTTTCGCGTCGCCTCCCCGCCCGGGAGCGCGAAACCATGGCTTCAGCCGCCGAACAGCTCGCCGCCAACGTCAGCCTTGCGTCCTTCTCCAAGGCGAAGGACCTGCAGAAGAGGCTGCTGTTCACGCTGGGGGCGCTGATCGTCTATCGCCTCGGCACCTACGTGCCGTTGCCGGGCATCGACCCGGCAGCCTTCGCCGCGCAGTTCAACCGCGGTTCGGGCGTGCTCGACCTGTTCAACATGTTCTCCGGCGGCGCCGTGCAGCGCATGGCGATCTTCGCGCTGGGCATCCTGCCCTACATTTCCGCCTCGATCATCGTGCAGCTGCTGTCCTCGGTGGTGCCCTCGCTCGAGAGCCTGAAGAAGGAAGGCGAGGCCGGCCGCAAGGCGATCAACCAATATACGCGCTACCTGACGGTGGCGCTGGCGGTTTTCCAGTCCTTCGGCACCGCCTATGCGCTGACCGGGCAAGCCGGCGTGGTGGCGATCCCCGGTCCGTTGTTCATGGTCTCGACCGTGGTGACGCTGACCGGCGGCACGCTGTTCCTGATGTGGCTCGGCGAGCAGATCACCGCGCGGGGCATCGGCAACGGCTCGTCGATGATCATCTTCACGGGCATCGTGGCGAACTTCCCGGTCACGATCGCCAACACGCTCGCCCTCGGCCGCCAGGGCCAGCTGTCGACCGGGCTGATCCTGCTGGTGTTCGTCGTCGGCCTGGCGGCGATCGCCTTCATCGTGTTCATGGAGCGCGCGCAGCGCCGTCTGCTCGTCACCTATCCCAAGCGCCAGACCGGCAATCGCGTCTACGAGGGGCAGTCGTCCTTCCTGCCGCTGAAGCTCAACACGTCGGGCGTCATCCCGCCGATTTTCGCCTCCTCGCTGCTGCTGCTGCCCACCACGGTCGCCAGCTTCTCGCAGGCGGCCGGCGCGAACCCCTATTTCAGCCTGGTGACGACCTATCTCGGCCACGGCCGGCCGCTTTACATGCTGCTCTACGTCGGGCTGATCGTATTCTTCGCCTTCTTTTACACGGCGATGGTCTTCAGTCCGGTCGACACGGCCGACAATCTGAAGAAATACGGTGGCTTCATCCCGGGCATCCGCCCCGGCGAGCGGACGGCCGAGTTCATCGACCGCATCTTGACCCGCATCACCGTGATCGGCGCGGCCTATCTCGCGCTCGTCTGCCTGCTGCCTGAAATGCTGGTCTCGGCGACCGGCATGTCGATCACCTTCGGCGGCACGTCGATCCTGATCATCGTCAGCGTGACGATGGACACGGTGGCCCAGATCACGGGATACTTGCAGGCGCAGCAATACGAGGGCCTCCTGAAGAAGGCCCGGCTGCGGGGGGGCAAGCGGAAATGAGGTTGATCCTGCTGGGTCCGCCGGGCGCAGGGAAGGGGACGCAGGCGGCCGCGATCGTCGCGCGCTTCGCGATCCCGCAGCTCTCGACCGGCGAAATGCTGCGCGCGGCGGTGGCCGCCGGCACGCAGGTCGGACGCGAAGCCAAGGCGATCATGGAACGCGGCGAACTCGTTCCCGACGCCGTCGTCAACCGCATCGTCGACGAACGGCTCGACGTCGCCGACGCCGCGCGCGGCTTCGTGCTCGACGGCTATCCGCGCACCCCGCCGCAGGCCGAAGCGCTCGACGCCATGCTGGCGCGGCGCGGGAAGCGGCTCGACGCGGTGATCGAATTCGTGGTCGACGCCGAAAGGCTCGTCGACCGCATCGTGGGTCGCGCGGCCGAGGCGCGCGCCGCCGGCAAGCCGGTGCGCAAGGACGACGACCCGGAGGTCTTCAAGACCCGGCTTGGCGCCTATCGCGCCGACACCGCCGCCCTGACGCCGCGCTACGAGGCGGCGGGCCTGCTCAAGCGGGTCGACGGCATGGCCTCCATCGAGGCGGTGGGCCGGCAAATCACGTCGATCCTCGATTCCGCCTTGACGGCGCGCTCATGATGGTCTAGCCGACCGCGTCCCCGGAATTCTGGCGGCTGCGCGAGGAGATCTCCCCGCTTGGACGCCCGTTTGCGCGGGATGGCGGGCGAACCCCGCGAGAAACTTGCCGACATGGGCCGGGCTCCACCGGACGTCGGCGCAATGCCGGTCTTCCGGCGACATGGAGAGGGCGAAATGGCTCGTATCGCGGGCGTCAACATCCCGACCGCCAAGCGCGTGGTCGTCGCGTTGCAATACATCCACGGCATCGGCGCCACCAAGGCCGAGGAGATCTGCGAGAAGGTCAAGATCCCGGCCGAGCGGCGCGTGTCGCAGCTCACCGACGCCGAGGTGCTGCAGATCCGCGAGACGATCGACCGCGACTACCTCGTGGAAGGCGACCTGCGCCGCGAAGTGTCGATGAACATCAAGCGGCTGATGGATTTGGGCTGCTACCGCGGCCTGCGCCACCGCAAGCAGCTGCCCGTCCGCGGCCAGCGCACGCACACCAACGCCCGCACCCGCAAGGGCAAGGCGAAGCCGATCGCGGGCAAGAAGAAGTGATCCGTACTTGAATCCGGGCGGCGCGTCGGCGCCGCCGCCGATTTCCGCGGCGCGCAGCGCCGCGTTCCCCAGCGCCTGGCATGACGGGCGCGCCCGAAGGAGCAGAAGCAGAACATGGCCAAGGAAGCCACGAAGGTCCGCCGCCGCGAACGCAAGAACATCGCGTCGGGCATCGCCCACGTCCATTCGTCGTTCAACAACACGATGATCACGATCACCGACGCCCAGGGCAACACGATCGCCTGGTCGTCGGCCGGCGTGATGGGCTTCAAGGGCTCGCGCAAGTCGACGCCCTTCGCCGCCCAGATGGCGGCCGAGGATTGCGCCCGCAAGGCGGGCGAGCACGGCATGCGCACGCTCGAAGTCGAGGTCTCCGGCCCCGGCTCCGGCCGCGAATCGGCGCTGCGCGCGCTGCAGGCGGCCGGCTTCAACGTCACCTCGATCCGCGACGTGACGCCCATCGCCCACAACGGCTGCCGGCCGCGCAAGCGCCGCCGCGTCTGACGAGATTTCCGCCGCGTCGGCCCGCCGGGCCGCGCGTTCCCTTTTTCGAGGCGCCCGCCGCGGCGCCGCCACAGCCGAGGGTCGCATGATCCAGAAGAACTGGCAGGACCTCATCAAGCCCAAGAAGCTCGAGATCTCGCACGGCGACGATCCGCGCCGCGTCGCCACCGTGGTCGCCGAGCCGCTGGAACGCGGCTACGGCCAGACGCTGGGCAACGCGCTGCGCCGCATCCTGCTGTCGTCGCTGCAGGGCGCGGCCGTCACGTCGATGCAGATCGACGGCGTCGTCCACGAATTCTCGTCGATCCCGGGCGTCCGCGAGGACGTGACCGACATCGTCCTCAACGTGAAGGACGTCGCCATCAAGATGCAGGGCGAAGGCGTCAAGCGCATGGTGCTGCGCAAGCAGGGCCCGGGCGTGGCGACCGCCGGCGACATCCAGACCGTCGGCGACGTGCAGATCCTCAACCCCGGGCTGGCGCTGTGCACGCTCGACGAGGGCGCGGAGATCCGCATCGAGTTCACCGTGGCGACCGGCAAGGGCTACGTGCCGGCCGAGCACAACCGCGCGGAAGACGCGCCCATCGGCGTCATCCCGGTCGACAGCCTCTATTCGCCGGTCAAGAAGGTCAGCTACCGCGTCGAGAACACCCGCGAGGGCCAGGACCTCGACAAGGACAAGCTGACCATGACGGTGGAGACGGACGGCACCGTCTCGCCGGAGGACGCGGTCGCCTATTCCGCGCGCATCCTGCAGGACCAGCTCAACGTGTTCCTCAATTTCGTCGAGGAGCCGCGTCGCGAGGAGGCCGCCAAGGCGATCCCCGACTTGGCGTTCAACCCGGCGCTGCTGAAGAAGGTCGACGAGCTCGAGCTCTCGGTCCGCTCGGCCAATTGCCTGAAGAACGACAACATCGTCTACATCGGCGACCTCATCCAGAAGTCGGAGGCGGAAATGCTCCGCACGCCGAACTTCGGCCGCAAGTCGCTCAACGAGATCAAGGAAGTGCTGGCCCAGATGGGCCTGCACCTCGGCATGGACGTGACCGGCTGGCCGCCCGAGAACATCGAGGATCTCGCCAAGCGCTTCGAGGAACATTACTGAGGGCGGTCGGGAATAGGATTGGGCGGCGGGAAGCGGGGCCTCCGCGACCGCCTATCGCCCA
>JAGWKJ010000192.1 GCA_028865375.1 Hyphomicrobiales bacterium
TCGCCTTCCATGTGCAGCGTCGTCTTGTCGGTCGGAATCCAGCCGTTCTGGCCGAGCCCGTTCTTCTCGATCACTTCCATGCCCTTGTGCGGCGGCACCGAGACCAGCAGGTCGTAGGGGACCTCGGCGCCTTCCTCGGAGCGGACCTTGGCGTTCTTGCCGTCGACCTCCTTCAGGTTGAACAGCGTCTCGGTCTTGATGCCCATCGAGGCGAATTCGGCGGCGGCCCACTTGCCGACGTTCTCGAGGCTGTGCAGGCGGCCGATCGGGTAGGTGTAATAGAACTCGGTCTTGTCGAGCAGCCCGCGCTCCTTGATGAAGTCGTACATCGTGAAGGCGAGCTCGAGCGGGATCATCGGGCACTTGTGCGGCAGCCCGACGGTGAACAGGATCCGCCCGCCCTTGAACGCGGCGAGCTTGTCGTAGAAGTCGACCGCCGACTTCTCGGTGTAGCAATCGATCGAGTTCTCGGCGAGGCCGGGGATCAGCTCGGGCATCGAGCGCGAGCCGGTCGAGATCACCACGATGTCGTAGGCGTGAGTCTTGCCGCCCTTGGTCTTCACGCTTTTGTTCTTGATGTCGAACGTCTCGACCGGGTCGACCTCGAAATGGATTCCCGGCTCCAGCAGGCTCGCCTGCTCGCGATACAGCTCGTCGGGCGTCATGCGACCGAGCGCGACGTAGAGCAGGCCGGGCTGGTACATGTGCTTGTCGGAGGCCGACAGCATCGTGATCCGCGCCTTGCCGTGCTTGATTTCGTGGTGGAGACGGCGCGCGAGGTTGTTGGCGAAGATCGTTCCGCCCATGCCGCCGCCGACGACGAGTATGCGCATTTCATGTCCCTCCCTGGCGAGAAGCGGGCGGCGCTCTGCGGCGCCGTCCCGCGGAATCCGTTCACTTCATCTTGCGCACCGTGACGTGGAACGCGCCTTCGCCGTCCTTTTCGTTGGCGACGACGGCATGGCCGACCTTGTTGACCCATTCGGGCACGTCCTTGGCGGAGCCCTCGTCGCTCGACACCAATTCGATCGTCTGCCCGACGCCGATCATCTTGATCCCCGCGATGAGTTCCATCAGCGGGCCCGGGCAGAAGCTGCCCTTGGCGTCGATGAGCTTGTCGGCGGCCATCGCTTGCGTCTCCCCTCGAGCTTCAGAACGACACGAGCTGGCCGCCCTCGGCCTCGCTCAGGAACTTGGTCAGGCCCATCACGCCCGAAACATGCGCGGCGAGGTCGCTTTCCTTGGCGCCCACGACGTCCATCGCCATCGAACACGCGTAGATCTTGGCGTCGCCGAGCTCCACCGCCTGGCGGAAGATGACATCGAAAGGCGGCACGTTTTTGCCCGCCATCTTGGCGCCGAAGTCTCCTTCCACCGGCGCGACCTTCTGCCCGTCCTTCAGGAAGAACGGGAAGGCGTTCATCGACAGGAAGATCGAGACCGGACGGCCGCACACCGCCGCGACCGAGGCCGCCATGGCCGCGAATTGCAGCTTCTCGCGAGAGCCCGACAGGCAAAATACGTAGAGACCTTGCATGTGCCCTCCCGGCGAGCCGTCTTTGAGCGGCCATTTTCCAAGATTGTCGCGCCAAATTAGAAATCCGTCAATTAGGTTTTCCTGATACGCCTTGTCGCAGCGAGCCTTTTCGCATCGTGGCGACGGCCGCTCGCGTTCCCTAGGATGCGCGGCGGGCGGCGATTCGCGCGCCGGCGAGGACGCGATCGATGGCGGTATTGGTCACCGGAGGCGCCGGCTACATCGGCGGGCACATGGCGCTGGCGCTCGTCGACGCCGGCGAGCGGCCGGTGGTGCTGGACAATCTCAGCACGGGCTTTCGCTGGGCGGTACCGACCGGCGCGAAGCTGGTCGTCGGCGACTTCGGCGACGCCGCTTTGGTCGACCGCGTGATCGCCGACGAGGGCATCGACGCCATCGCCCATTTCGCCGCCAAGATCGTGGTGCCCGAAAGCGTCGCCGATCCGCTGTCCTATTACGACAACAACGTCGCCAAGGCGCGCACCTTGATCGAGCGCGCCGTGAAAGGCGGCGTGGGGGCCTTCATCTTTTCTTCGACGGCGGCCGTCTATGGCGACCCCGGCGCCGACCCCGTGAAGGAGGAGACGCCGGCCGATCCGCTCTCGCCATACGGGCGCTCGAAGCTGATGGTCGAGTGGATGCTCGACGACGCCTCGCGCGCGCATGGCTTGCCCTACGCGATCCTGCGCTATTTCAACGTCGCGGGCGCGGACCCGCAGGGGCGGCTCGGCCAATCGACGCCGGCGGCGACGCATCTCATCAAGCGCGCGGTGCAGACCGCGCTCGGCCGCCACGCCTCGATGGCGATCTACGGCGACGACTATCCGACGCCGGACGGCACCGGCGTGCGCGACTACATCCACGTCACCGACCTTATCGCAGCGCACATGGCAGCGTTGGCGCGGCTGCGCGGGGGCGGCGGCAGCGCGCTGCTCAATTGCGGCTATTCGCGCGGCTATTCGGTGCTCGAAGTGATCGAGACGGTGAAGCGCGTCTCGGGCGTCGACTTCACGGTGACCCGCGAGCCGCGCCGGGCGGGCGATTCCGCCGCCGTCGTCGCCGACGCCTCGCGCGCGCGTCGCGAGCTCGGATGGGCGCCGCGCTACGACGACCTCGAGACCATCGTGCGCCACGCGCTCGACTGGGAGCGCCGCATCCACAACCGGTTCGGCGCCGAAGGCCCGCCGCGCGAAGGCGCCTGAGGGGCCCTCGGCGCGCGCTCAGCCAAGCGCGGCGGAATGCCAATCGAGCGACAGCGCGGGATGGAAATACGGATCGGCGCGCAGCACATGCGCCCAGCGCGCGCGGAAATGCGCGACCTCCGCGGCGTAGCGGCTTTCCTGAGACTTTGCGACCTTGCGCGTGGCCGCCTCGCGATGCACGAGCGTGGCGGCGGGCGCCATCAGCGCGCCCCAACCGCGTTCGCCCAATCGAAGGCACAGGTCGATGTCGCTGTATTCGACCGGCAGGTTGCGCGCGTCGAAGCCTCCGACCGCCTCGAACTTGGCGCGCTCGACGGCGAGGCAGGCCGCCGTGACCGCCGATATCTCGTGCGGCGCGTCGGCCCGGTCGAAGAACCCTCGCGCAGACGGATCGCCTCCGCGCTCGAAGTGGCAGGCCTGCCCGTCGATGCCCAGGACGACGCCGCCGTGCTGAAGCGTCCCGCCGGGGTAGAGCAGTCTCGCGCCGACGGCGCCGACGCCGCGCAGGGGCGTCCAACGCACGATGTCGGCGAGCCAATCGCTCGAGCGGGCCTCGACGTCGTTGTTGAGGAACACGAGCGCATCGGCGCGCGCCCGCGCCGCGGCCGCGTTGCACAGCGCCGAATAATTGAACGGCGCGTCGATCCGCATCACTTCGAACCGCGCGTCCGCGCGCAACCGGTCGAACAGACGATCAGCTTCGTCCGTGACGCTGCCGTTGTCGACCACGATCGCGTGGTAGTCCGTCCGGCCGCCGGGCCGGTCGAGACTCGCGACACAGGCGGACAGCAACTCCGCGCGGTCGCGCGTGGGTATGATCAGCGTGGCGAACGGCTTGCCGGCGAGGATCGCCGGCGCAGGCGGCACGGACGCGTCGAAGCGCGCGGCCGGCGCGTCCGCCCGCCGCAACAGCGGCCGCGCGACATGAAAGGCCTTCGCGCCCGCGGCGGGCCGCAGCGGTTCCCCGGCAAGGTCCCGCACGCGCTGGGCGCCGAAATGCGCACGCAGCCAACCGACGCGCGCAGCCCACGCGCGGCCGAACAGGTCGGCGCGCTCGGCCAGGATCGGCGACCAATCGGGCTTGAAGCGCGGATGGAGACGTCCGTTCGAGGCCAGTTCCTCGTCCGCGTAGAGCACGTCCGCTTCGTCGCGCGACGCCGCGACGGCGAGGATCGTCGCGGCGCCGTCGGCCCATTCGTCGTCGGTCCGCGCGACCATGACGAGATCGCGGTCTCCGAGGCCCCGCAACGCATCGGTAACGTTCGACCCGTCCGCGGGCGTCGACAATTCGACGCCTGGCCACGGGCCGGCCATTGGCGCGGCTCCGGCCGCGTCCGACGCCGTCAAGACGCGCACGCGCGGCGACCCGGGCGGCGCGGTCGGCGCGTCGAATTCGCTCCATTCGGGCGCGCGCGCGCGCAATGCGCGCCATTTGGCGTAACGGGCGAGAGGCCTCGCGGCGACGGCGCGCCGCATCGGCCGCTCCGCCGCCTCGACGTCGACGAGTTCGAGCGCGTGGGCGGCGAACCCACGCAAGGGCCGGTTCCGCAGCGCGGTCGCGAGCCGGCGCCCCCGCGACAGGACGTCGACGGCGACGACACGGAACGCGAACGGCCCCGCGCGATCGACCGGCGAGATCGCGATCTCGGTCGTGCGCTCCGGTACGCGACCGACCCAGATGCCGCGCCCGAGCGAAGGCGCGGGAAGGATTTCGCGCCGCTCGGCCGACCGACCGCCGAACGCGAGCAGCGGCCGCACGACCGGCGCGCAAAGCGGCGCGTCATAGGAAACGACGATCCAGCGGCCCGCCAGCGCCGCCGCGTCGAGTTCGAGGCGCAACCACGGTTCCGCGCCTTCCGCGAAAAAGCCGGCGCCGTCCGTGCGGACGCCGCTCAGCGGCGCGAGCGCGACCGTCACGGGCCCTTGCGGGCGAAGATCGACAGCGCCGGTCCGAACTTGTGCTGCGGTTCGTCGAACGCGATGCGGATATCCGCGTAACCGAGCGCGCGCAGCAACGCGAGCAGGTCCTCGCGCTCGATCCAGCGGTGCAGGTCGTGCGTGCCGCCGCAGAACGCGTCGGACTTCCAAGCGCCGTGATAGCTGCGCTTCCATGTGCGCACGCGAACGCCGCGGACCTCCGCGACCTCCGGTTCGCCGACGAAGGCGAGCCGTCGCGGATCGCCGGGCGGCATGGCCGTCTCGTCCGCGACCTGCGTCCAAAGGAACAACGCGT
>JAGWKJ010000193.1 GCA_028865375.1 Hyphomicrobiales bacterium
ACCGTCGCGCCGGGAGACTTGTGGTTTGAAGCGACGCGACGACACGCCGCGCCATCGCATGTCCCGGTTCCGCGGGCTTGGCGCGCTTGCGCGCGTCGCGGCGGCGCTGGCGCTGTTCTTCCTCGTCGTGCAGCGCACCGAGACGGCGACCGCCGACGGCGGCACGCGCTCGTTGACGCTGTGGAATCCGCACACCAACGAGAGCGGCACCTTCGTCTTCAAGCGCGACGGCCGCTACGACCAAGCGGAGCTCGACAAGCTGAACTGGTTCCTGCGCGATTGGCGGATCAACGAGTCGATCCGCATGGCGCCGCAGTTGTTCGACGTGGTCTGGGAGGTCTACCGCGAGAGCGGCGCGACGCAGCCCATCGAGGTGCTTTCGGGCTATCGTTCGCCGCAGACCAACGCGGCGCTGCGCCGGCATTCGCGTCTGGTCGCCAAGCACTCGCAGCACATCCTCGGCCACGCGATGGATTCGCACATCCCCGGCGTGAGCATGGAGCGCGTGCGCGAGATCGGTCTGCGCCTGCAGATGGGCGGCGTCGGCTATTATCCCTCCGCGAGCCCCGTGTTCGTGCATCTCGACGTGGGTTCGGTGCGCTACTGGCCGCGCATGAGCTACGCCGACCTGATGCGCGTGTTCCCCGACGGCAAGGCGGCCTTCGTCGCCGCGGACGGCCGGCCGATGCCGGGCTATCAACGGGCGGTCGCCGAGATCGAGAAGCGCGGCGGCCACGCCTTCTTCGGCAGTCTCGGCGGCGCGGACACCGCGCAATCGGGAAGCGGCAACATCTTCCAGGCGCTGTTCGGCAAGTTCGGCAACGGCGGCGACGCCGGCGACGACGCCGAGGCGCAGATGAGCGTCGCCCAAGCGCACGACGGCGGCGCGCGCGATTTCCTCTCGCACCAGAAACCGATCTTCGCTTCGGCCGCGCCCGCGGCCAGCGCACCGACGAGCCCTCCCGCCGCGACCGCGCCATTGCCGGGCGCGACGCCGTCGGCGACCTTGCTCGCCTCGCTTTCGCCGGCGCCGCCGATGCCGCCCGACCGCCCGACCGATCTCGCGTCGGCGGACATGCCGCCGATGCCGCCCGCCAGGCCGACCGACGGCTTGACGGCCGACGCCGCGATCGCGGCCTTGGTCGCCCCGAGTCCGGGCAAGGCGCAAGGCCTCGTCCCCGACCAGCCGCCGCCGCCACCGGTCGCGCTCGCCTATGCCGCCTCGGCCGCGATCTCCGAACCGGCGCGAAGCGCGCGCGCGCCGAAGCTCAGGCCGGGCCTGTCGCCGGCCGAACTGGCGCTCCGCGCTCGGTTCGCGACGACGCGGACGTCCGTCCCGGCCAAGCCGGCGGCGGCGACCGTGCCGTTCGTCGCCGTCGCGG
Source organism: Hyphomicrobiales bacterium (assembly GCA_028865375.1). Lineage (GTDB taxonomy): Bacteria > Pseudomonadota > Alphaproteobacteria > Rhizobiales > Beijerinckiaceae > JAGWKJ01. The sequence goes on from JAGWKJ010000193.1 coordinate 1,383, forward strand.
CGCAATCCGACGGCCTCGGCGGCGCCATCCCGGGCCTGCGCCGCTTGGCGGGGTTGGACGCCATCTATCCGCCCGCGCCGACCACGGACGCCGCGCGTTAAGCGTCATTCCCGGCGCCCCGCGCACCGGTTAAACCGTGCGCGAGGACGCCATGACCAAGAAGCCGAAATCGCACGCCGCCCCGACCCTGCTCGGCAAGCAGGTCGCCCTGCCCGCTTCGCCGCAAGACGCGACGCTCGAGCGCGTTCCCAATCCCCATCCCGACGTCGATTATGTCACGCGCTTCGCCGCGCCCGAGTTCACGTCGCTGTGCCCCGTCACGGGTCAGCCCGACTTCGCGCATCTGGTGATCGATTTCGTCCCGGCGCGCTGGCTGGTCGAGTCGAAGTCGCTCAAGCTCTACCTCGGCGCGTTCCGCAACCACGGCGCCTTCCACGAGGATTGCACGGTCCGGATCGGCCGCGACCTCGTGGCGCTGCTGGCGCCAAAATGGTTGCGCATCGGCGGGTATTGGTATCCGCGCGGCGGCATCCCGATCGACGTGTTCTGGCAGACCGGCGCGCCGCCGGCCGGCCTGTTCCTGCCCGACCAGGGCGTGCCGCCCTATCGCGGGCGCGGCTGATCGCTGAGCAGGTCGTCGAGTTCGGCGAGTTGGCGCGCACGTCGGCGCGACGGCGGCGCGAGGCCGTAGGTCGCGCGCATCAGGCCGTCGGCGATCGCCTGCAGGTCGGGCGAGCCGGCGAGCGAGGCGAAGGGAATGGCCTCGCCGACCGCCACTTCGAGCGCCGTGCCGATCCGCCGCTTCACCTCGTGGAACACGAGCGAAAGCCTGAGCGTCAGCGAGACATGGCTCGCCACCTGGAACAAGCGGCTGTTCTGGCCGCCGAACCAGATCGGCAACACGTCCGCCTTGGCGCGGCGCACGAGCTGGGCGACGAAGGGGCCCCAACGCGCGTCGATCGCCGGTTTCAAGCCCAGCCGGTCGCGCGCGGTCGATACGCCGCCGGCGGGAAACACGACGACGCAACCGCCGCCCGCCAAGTGGCGACGCGCGGCTTCGCGCGTCTGCAGGTTCGTTTCCTGCGCGCCCGGCTGGCCCGAGAAATCGACCGCCAGCAAATGGGCTCGCGCTTCAGGCGCGCGCAGGAGCACGGCATTGGTGAGGACGAGGAAGTCCGGCCGCGCTCTCTCGACGATCGCCGAGATCGCCAATCCGTCGAGCACGCCAAACGGATGGTTGGCGACTACGACCAAAGGTCCGGAGCGTGGAATCCGATATACATCAGGCTCTTCTAGCCGCATGTTGATGCCAAGCTTGCGCAAGGCGGCGACGAAAAAGCTCTCGTCGGGACGCGGCGCCCGCTGGTATTCGACATAGAGCCGCTTCAGCGTCGGCTGTCCGGTGAACAGCTCGATCACGCGAATGGCCAACCGCCGCAGGGGCGGATCGGTGGGCTCGGCGTAGCTGAACAAAAGCGTGTCCATGTGAGGGTCTTACGCCGATCCGATGACGGTCGCGTTACGGTCCTGTCCGGCGTTCAGGCGCGGGATCACGCCTTGGCCACGGCGTCGATCCGCGCCAACTTGGCGACCAGCGGGCCGAATTCGACGAGCGGCACCATGTTGGGACCGTCGGAGGGTGCGCGGTCGGGATCGCGGTGCGTCTCGATGAAGACCCCCGCCACGCCAACCGCGACGGCGGCGCGGGCCAGCGTGGCGACGAATTCCCGCTGACCTCCCGAGACCTCGCCCCGACCGCCCGGCTGCTGCACGGAATGGGTGGCGTCGAAGATGACGGGCGCCCCAGTGGTCTGCGCCATGATCGGCAGGGATCGCATGTCGGAGACGAGCGTATTGTAGCCGAAGCTCACGCCCCGCTCGGTGACCAGCGCCTGCGGATTGCCGGCCTGCACCAGCTTGGCGACGACGTGGCGCATGTCCCACGGCGCCAGGAACTGCCCCTTCTTGACGTTGACCGGCCGGCCGGTGCGGGCGGCGGCGACCAACAGGTCGGTCTGGCGGCACAGGAAGGCCGGGATCTGGATCAGGTCGACCGCTTCCGCCACGGCCGCGCATTGGGCGGCGTCGTGAACGTCCGTGGTTGTCGGCAACCCGGTGACTTCGCGCACCTCGGCCAGGATCGGCAACGCTTCGCCCATCCCCACGCCACGCGAGGAGCCCGACGACGTGCGGTTGGCCTTGTCGAACGAGCTCTTATAGACGAGGCCCAGCCCGAGCCTTGTCGCGATTTCCGAGAGCGCTTGCGCGGTCTCCAACGCATGCGCCCGGCTTTCGATGGCGCAGGGACCGGCGATGAGCGCCAGCGGCGCCGTGCCGGAGAAGCGCACGGCCCGCGGGCCGCGACCAACCGCCACGCAGGCCAACGCCGCAGGAGCTTCGGGGATATCCATCAGGCCGGGATAAGCCGGCCAATGCGCCGGGGCAAGCCGTGCGCGGCGGCCCGCCCCGGCGGGATCGGATCAGAGGCTCGCCATGATCGAACGGGCCTTGGCGCAATACGCCCGGTTCGCGCCCGAGAAATAGGTCGCGTAGAGGCCGGATTGATAGCGCATCACCGTGCCGCAAGTGTCGCCATGGGCGGCCCTGTAGGCCTGCGCGAGATAGCGCATCCCGAAGCGCAGGTTCACGTCGGCGTCGAGCAGGGCTCCGGCGCCACCGTGGAACCCGACGCCGGCCGCCGTTCGCGGCTTGATCTGCATCAGTCCCAGCGCCCCGCCATTGGCGGCACGCGGATTGTAGCCGCTTTCAATTCGCACGATGGCGACCGCCAGCTTCGGCGGGACGCCATTGGCGCTGGCGATGGCGGCGATCTTGCCGTCCATTGGCTTGGCGACCTTCAGTCGACCGACGACCGGGCGCTTCTTGACTTGGGCGCCCGGCACTTGGGCGACCGTCGCCGCGGTCGCGACCGCCGCCCCCGACATTCCGCCGACTGCACCGGCCCATTGGCTTTGATCGGCCGCTGACGCGGCAGAGGTAAAGATCAATCCAGCGAACAACATCGACGCACCGAACACGCCATTCATCGTTGATTTCTGCATCTCGAAAATTGCTCCGCGTCGTTTTGGTGACGCCTTAAACGAAACGAATGTGGCTATAAATCGACATAGTTATTGTTGCAATTTTTATTTCGCAGAATAGGAGCGTGCGAATCAATTATTTCATACCGATACGTAAATCAATAACAGAAATTGCTTTCATTTTATTGCGATGATTGTAATGGTATTGCTAAAATATAATCGATGCTTGTCAATTTCCGCGTTCAGCCGTCGTTCAAGCGGCAAGGCGGATCGTCCAAAGACACGAAGCGCCTTGGTTTCGCCCGACGCGTGCGTCAACGCACATTGCGCCGAGCGACCATCGGCCATAGGTTGGCAACGCGCCGGGGCGGCGCATTTTCGGAGGTTGGAGATGTCCAAGACCCTTCTCGTCGTGGCGGCGCTCGGCGCGGCCTTGGCCGTCGCCGGATGCGACACGCCGGGCCAGCGCGCCGCCGGCGGCGCGTTGATCGGCGGCGGGGCCGGCGCGGCCATCGGCGCGGCCGCCACGGGCAC
>JAGWKJ010000194.1 GCA_028865375.1 Hyphomicrobiales bacterium
TCCATGCCGGGAGATATTCCTAACGCGACGGCGCAGCTTCCCAATATCGGCACCTGCCCTAACGGCGACGGTAACCTCAGGGTCGGGGCCGACAACGGCGGCGGGATGGACCAAGATGCCTGGACGGAAGGCAGCCAGGCCGAGAATGTCTGTTTCTTCGGCGACTTGTCCGGCGCAGGGCTCATAACGGGAATCAGCAGCCCCGGTCAGCCCGCGTTCGGCCAGGGTCTGCCGCTGGCGAAGCTCGGAAACGGGCTGGTCGTCGCTTATGAGTCGATGTCGCCATGGAAAGGTCTTTATGCGGTGACGCTGGAGGAAATGTTAAACCCGTCTCAGGCGACCGGCACCAACGCCATGACGCCCGGAGAAGCGGGGCAGATCGACCGCAAGATCGACGACGGGTACAGCAACACCGGCGCGGTTCTCGGTGTCGGCGTTGTGGGCAGTTGTGAAAACCCTAGCGGCGATTATGCCGAAACCGTGACGTCCAAGGATTGCGACATCTCGTACCTTCTTCAGCAGTAACGGCAGATTTTTTTTATATTCTTTTGACGGAGGTGATTTCGCCGCCCCGGGCCATGACGTCCTCCAGCGGCTCGATCACGCACTTCATGTGCGTAGCGTTGGCGTGGAGCAGGTTCGCGTCGTCCGCCATCATCCCGACGTGGCCTTTGAAAAAGACGATGTCGCCCGCCTGCGGCTTTTCGACGGTTTTGCCGACCGCGCGTTCCTGATCGCCGGAATCGCGCGGCGTCTTGATTCCCGCGTGCCCGAGGCAAACCTGCACCAGCCCCGAGCAGTCGATGCCGAAGCCGCTGCGCCCGCCCCAGTAATAAGGCGTTTCGAGGAACTTTTTTGCCGTGGCGATGTGGTCTTTTTCCGTGTGCCCGAGCGGCGCGATGTGGCGCCCGTATATCCACGCGCCGCCGGCGAGTTCCGCGAAATCCTGCTCCGTCCGCGTGACGGCGATCAGGCTGCCGAAGCTTAAAACGCCTTTGGGCTGCGCTTTCATCGAGGCGGCGGCGTAGGTGTGGCTGCGCGCCGTGATGACGATGTGCGTCGGCGTATTGACAATATGCGGCGTAGCCGCGGCGGCGTCGCGCGCGAGAAAGCGGCTTTCGACGTAACCGGCATAGCCGTCGTGGCCGCACGCGCCCTTGCACCAGCCGTCTTTTTCTTCCGCGACGTCGAATATCTCGCCCATCACCAGCTGCGTCTCGAACCTGCCGCGCAACGGCTCCAGCGCGGGCGTGCCGTGGATGTCGGCGACGGGAACGGAAATCCGGTATTGCATGGCGTTATTTCCTGCCGAATTTTTTGCGGATGAGATCGAACACCGCGCGCATGCCGAGCGCCTCGCCGCCTTCGGGGCGGCCGGGCTTGCCGCGCGGGTTCCATGCGAAGGTGTCGATATGCACCCACGGGATGCCGTTGCCGACGAATTTCTCGAGGAACAGCGCGGCGACGATCGCGCCCGCATGGCTGCCGGGGCCGACGTTGTTGCTGTCCGCGACTTTGCTGCGGAGGTCGCCTTTGTAGGGCTGCCACAGCGGCAGGCGCCACAGCGGGTCTTCGGCGGCGCGGGCGGATTTCAGCAGCGCGTCGGCCAGCGCATCGTCGTTGCAGAACATCGCGGGCAGGTCCGGCCCAAGCGCGACGCGGGCCGCGCCCGTCAGCGTGGCGAAATCGACGAGCAGCGCGGGATTTTCCCGGGAAGCTTCTTCGAGCGCGTCGGCGAGGACGATGCGGCCTTCGGCGTCGGTGTTGCCGATCTCGACGCTGAGGCCCTTGCGCGTTTTGATGATGTCGCTCGGGCGGTAGCTGTTGCCGCCGGTGGAATTTTCCACCGCCGGCGCCAGCACGCGCAGGTTCACGGGCAGGTTGTGCGCCATGATCATCTGCGCAAGGCCGAAGACGTGAGCCGCGCCGCCCATGTCTTTTTTCATCAGCAGCATGGCGTGGCCGGGCTTGATGTCGAGCCCGCCGGTGTCGAAGCACACGCCCTTGCCGACCAGCGTCACCGTCTTCGCCCCCGCCGGGCCGAAGGCGAAGTCCACCAGCCGCGGCTCGTCGGCCGCCGCACGGCCGACCGCGTGGATCAACGGAAACCCTTCGGCGAGCAGCGCCTCGCCGCGCACGACCTTGATCTTAGCGCCGCAGCGCTCCGCGACGTCGCGCGCGGCGTCCTCCAAGGCCGTCGGCGTCAGGTCGTTGGCCGGCCGGTTCACGAGGTCGCGCGCCACCCGGACGGCGGCGGCGATCGATTCGATGCGCGCCGCGTCGACGCCCGCCGGCGCCACGATGCGCGCGCGCGCCGGCTTGGGCTCGCGGAATCGGTCGAACCGGTAGGCGCCGAGCAGGAAGGCCAGCGCCGCGGTCGCCGCCTCCGCGCCTTCGAGATCGAAGGCATAGACGCCGGCCGGCAGGACGGTGGCGAGCTTGCCCGGACCGAATGGATCGCGCTTGCGCGAGCCGGCCGGCTCGACGCCGAAATGCACCTCCGCGATCCGCCCGTCGGGCGCCGGCACGAGCAGGACCGCGCCCGCTTCGCCGGTGAATCCAGTCGCCTCCGCCCAACCGCGCGCGGGCGCCGCCAACCGCGCCGCGCGGACCGGCCAGGAGGCGCGGTCGACGAAGCGGACCGGGATCGCGGACGCGTCGGGGGCGGCGAAAAGCGATGACATCGAATTCCTTCCGAAATCGGGCGTCCCGAAGCGGGTCGTTAACCTTTGATTAGCGTTAACGAAATATTTCTCAAGGCACGGCCCGCGCCGTCGGCCGCAGGAATCGACCCATGACGCCACTCCGTACGCCGTTCCGCCCCCGCGCCGCGGCATTCGCCGCCGCCGCCCTCGCCGCCGTCGCGCTCGGCGGTTGCAACGGCGTCTCGCGCGAGGTGACCGGCGCCATCGGGCCGTCGACGCAGGCGCCCGGCGATCCGTCCGGCCTCGCCGACTTCACGGCGCGCTGGCAGGCGCGTTACGATTCCAACCCCGGCGACCCGACCGCCTCGATCATGTTCGCGCGCGCCCTGCGCAAGCAAGGCCGCTTCGGACAGGCGGTGGCCGTAATGGAGACCGCGCTCGCCAAGTCGCCCAAGGACGAGACGATCCTGGGCGAATACGGCAAGGCGCTCGCCGACAAGGGCGACTTCGCGGCCGCCGCCGACGCGCTGTCGCGGTCCTATACGCCCGACCGCCCGCGCTGGGACATCCTCACCGCGCAGGGCTCGGTCGCCGACCAAGCGGGCGACCACGCGTCGGCGCAGGACTTCTACCGGCGCTCGCTGGCGATCCGGCCGGGCGAGCCCAGCACCTTGGCCGATCTCGGCCTGTCGCTGGCGCTCACCAAGCGCCTGCCCGCGGCCGAGGCCGCGCTGCGCCAGGCGGCCGCCGGACCGGGAGCCGGCTCGCGGATCCGCTCCGATTTCGCGCTGGTGCTCGCGCTCGAAGGCAAGTTCGGCGAGGCGCGCTCCGTGTTCGCGCGCGACATGCCCCCGGCGGAGGCCGACCGCGACGTCGCGGCGGTGCGCGCCATGATCTCGCAATCGGAAGTCTGGCGCGGCATCGGCAAGAAGGGCGCGTGACGCGGAGCCGGCGTCGCCGGGCTTCGGAGCGGGATCGCGCGGCGGGCCGGGCCTCGCTCAGCTCCACTTGAAGATTCGAATCAGCGCCGGTCCCAGGATGACCATCAGCAGCACCGGCAAGAAGAACGCGATCATCGGCACGGTGAGCTTGGAAGACAGCGCGGCGGCCTTCTTCTCCGCCAGGTGCATGCGTTCGTCGCGGCTCTCCTGCGCCAGCACGCGAAGCGCGGCGCCCAACGGCGTGCCGTAGCGCTCGGCCTGCACGAGCACCGTCTTCAACGATCGCATGGATTCGAGTCCCGTCCGGGCGGCGACGTTCTCGTACGCCTGGCGGCGTTCGGGCAGGAACGACAGCTCCGCGGTGATGAGCGTGAACTCCTCCGCCAGCGCCACCGATTCGGCGCCGATCTCCTGGCTGACCTTGCGGAACGCCTGCTCGATCGACATGCCCGATTCCGCGCAGATCAGCAGCAGGTCCAGCGCGTTGGGATAGGCGCGCGAGATCGACTGCTTCCGCTTGCCGATCGTGTTCGACAGGAAAATCTCCGGCGCCTTGATGCCGAGATAGGCGCCGAGCACCGCGATGCCGAAGCGCACGATCGGCGGATAGGACAGGGGATGCACGACGAAGACGAAGAACAGCGTGCCGGCGAAGAACACGAACGGCATCACCAGCCGCGCCACCATGAACGCGTTCTCGGCGCCGGGACTGCGATAGCCGGCCTGCGCCAGCTTCGCCTTCGCGCCCTCGGTGCCGAGCCACGAACCGAGCTTGAGCGCCACCGAGATTCGCTTGATGAACGCGCGCTCGGACTGGCGCAGCGACGCCTTGGAATTGGCCGCGGCGGCGCGCTCGCGCTGGCGGATGCGCTCGCGCTCGTTGGCGACCGACTTCATCCGCTTGGCGAGCGTGTCGGTCTCCAACAGCGGCATCGCGATCGTGAGCGCGGCGGCGGCGGCCATCACCGCGGCGACCAGCCCGAGCATGAAACGGCCGTCGGTAAGCCTGTCGACGATCAGCGTCAGCATCGCGGCCTCATATGTCGAACGAGATCATCTTCTTCATCACGAGCGCGCCGAGCGTCATCGAGGCGAAGGCGATGGCGAGGATGAACTTTCCGGCCACGGTGGTGAACAGGAGGATGATGTAGGCGGGCGTCGTGAGGTAGACCAGCACCGTGACGACGAACGGCATCGAGCCGATCACCATCGCGCCCGACTTGGCCTCGGTCGACATGGCCACGACCTTCGCCTTCATCTTCTTGCGTTCGCGCAGCACGTTCGACAGGTTGCCGAGCGCCTCGGAGAGATTGCCGCCGGACTTCTGCTGCAGGGCGATGACGATCGCGAAGAACCCCACCTC
>JAGWKJ010000195.1 GCA_028865375.1 Hyphomicrobiales bacterium
GGACCTGCGCGCCAAGCTCGGCATGTCGATGCTGTTCATCACGCACGACCTCGGCGTGGTGCGGCGCGTCGCCGACCGCGTGTGCGTGATGCGGCGCGGGCGCATCGTCGAGGCCGGCGCGGTGGCGCAAGTGTTCGCCGCGCCGTCGCACGACTATACGCGCGCGCTGCTGGCGGCCGAGCCCAAGGGCGAGCCGCCGACGCCCGACCCGGCCGCGCCGGTGGTCGCTTCCGTGCGGGACCTGCGCGTCTGGTACCCCGTGCGGCGCGGATTCCTGCGCCGCGTCGTCGGCCACGTGAAGGCGGTCGACGGCGTGTCGTTCGCCCTGCGGGCGGGCGAGACCATCGGGATCGTGGGCGAATCGGGCTCCGGCAAGACGACGCTGGGGCAGGCGATCCTGCGGCTGGTGGACGCGCAGGGCCCGATCGTGCTGCTCGGCAAGGACGTCGCCGGCTGGAGCCAGCGCAAGATGCGGCCGCTGCGGCGCGACGCGCAGATCGTGTTCCAGGACCCGTTCGGCTCGCTGTCGCCGCGCATGAGCGTCGCAGAAATCGTGACCGAGGGCGTGCGCGCGCTCGATCCCGCGATGACGCGCAGGGCGTCCCGCGGCGTGGCGGCGCGGGCGCTTGCCGACGTCGGGCTCGACCCATCCGCGATGGACCGCTTTCCGCACGAGTTCTCCGGCGGCCAGCGCCAGCGCGTGGCGATCGCCCGCGCGCTCGCGCTCGACCCGAAGTTCGTGGTGCTCGACGAGCCGACGTCCGCGCTCGACGTCTCCGTGCAGGCGCAGATCGTCGACCTGCTGCGCGACGCGCAGCGGGCGCGCGGGCTGGCCTATCTCTTCATCAGCCACGACCTGCGCGTCGTGCGCGCGATGGCCTCCCACGTGCTGGTGATGAAGGACGGCCGCGTCGTCGAAGCGGGGCCGGCGCGCGACCTGTTCGCCTCGCCCAAGCAGGCCTATACGCGCGCCTTGTTCGAGGCCGCGTTCCCCGACGGACCGAAGGCCGGCGCAGCGTGACCCGCGTCCTGTTCGTCACGCTCGATTCGGTGGGCTGCGGTGGCGCGCCGGACGCGGCCGAGTTCGGCGACGAAGGCGCCAACACGCTTCTCCATATAGCGCAGGCTTGCGCAGCGGGTCGCGGCGATCGCGCCGGGCTTCGCAGTGGCCCGCTGGCGCTGCCCAACCTCGACGCGCTGGGGCTAGGCCGCGCCATAGCCGGCGCCTGCGGCGTCGCGCCGCCGGGCCTGGCGATGCCGCCCGCCCGCGGAATCCACGGCCACGCGGTGGAGACCGCGCGCGGCAAGGACACGCCGTCGGGCCATTGGGAACTCGCCGGCGCACCGGCCGAGCGCGCCTTCGGCCTGTTTCCGCCGGGGCCGCCGTCGTTTCCGCGCGACTTGATCGAGGCGCTGGTGCGCGAGACCGGCGTGCCGGGCTTGCTGGGCAACCGCCACGCGCCGGGCGTCGAGATCGTCGAGGCGCTCGGCGCGGAATCGGTCCGGTCCGGCAAGCCGATCTGCTACACGTCGGCCGACAGCGTGTTCCAGGTCGCGGCGCACGAAGAGGCGTTCGGCCTCGACCGCCTTTACGATTTTTGCCGCGTCGCGCGGCGCCTGTGCGACCCGCTGGCGGTCGGCCGGGTCATCGCGCGGCCGTTCCTCGGCGACGCCGCGTCCGGCTTCCGGCGCACCGCGCATCGCAAGGATTTCGCGATGCCCCCGCCGCCCGGCAACCTGCTGGAGCGCGCCGCGGCGGCGGGGCGCGCGACCGTCAGCGTCGGCAAGATCGGCGACGTGTTCGCGCATCGCGACACCGGCCGCGAGCTCAAGGGCGCGACGAACGACGAGAACCTGACGCTGGCGCTCGACGCCTTCCGCGCGCTGCCCGACGGCGGGCTGGCGTTCGTCAACCTCGTCGACTTCGACACCGACTTCGGCCACCGCCGCGATCCGGCCGGCTATGCGGCCGCGCTCGAAGCGTTCGACCGCCGCGTGCCCGAAATCGAGGCGGCGCTGCGCGAAGGCGACCTCGCGCTCGTCACCGCCGACCACGGCAACGACCCGACGTTCCGCGGCACCGACCACACGCGCGAATGCGTCCCCGTGCTCGCCTTCGGCCCCGGGATCGCCGCCCGCGACGTCGGCCGACGCGCGAGCTTCGCCGACGTCGGCGCCTCGCTGGCCGCTTTCCTCGGCCTGCCCCCGACCGCGAAGGGGGCGCGCTTCCTTTGACGGCGCCCGGCCGCTAAGCTCGGGCGAGCCCCCCGGAGCCGACATGACCGCCCGAAAGTCCGCCGTCCACGTCGTCGACCATCCGCTGGTGCGCCACAAGCTGACGCTGATGCGGGACAAGGCCGTCTCCACCAAGGGCTTCCGGCAGCTGCTGAACGAGATCGGCATGTTGCTGTGCTACGAGGTGACGCGCGACCTGCCCACCGAACTGGTCGAGGTCGAGACGCCCATCGAGCGCACGATGCAGCCGGCCATCGCCGGCAAGAAGCTCGTCTTCGCGCCGATCCTTCGCGCGGGCGTCGGCTTCCTCGACGGGATGCTCGACCTCGTGCCCTCCGCGCGGGTCGCCCATGTCGGGCTCTACCGCGACCCCGAAACGCTGGAGGCGGTCGAGTATTACTTCAAGGCGCCCGCCGACATCGCCGACCGGCTGGTGATCGTGATGGACCCAATGCTGGCGACCGCCAATTCCGCGGTGGCGGCGATCTCGCGGCTGAAAGCGCGCGGCGCCAAGGACATCCGCTTCGTCTGCCTGCTCGCCGCGCCCGAGGGCATCGAGCGTCTGACCAAGGCCCATCCCGACGTCGCGGTCTGGACGGCCGCGATCGACCGCGGCCTGAACGAGCACGGTTATATCGTGCCGGGACTGGGCGACGCCGGCGATCGCATGTTCGGCACCAAATGACGCTCAACCTCGCCCGGGTCCGCACCAAGATCTGCTGCATCTCGACGCCGGAGGAAGCCGCGCTGGCGGTGGGGGCCGGCGCCGATGGGCTGGGCCTGGTCGCCGAAATGCCCGGCGGCACCGGCGTCGTGACGCTGGCGCGCGCCGCCGAGATCGCGCGCCAAGCGCCGCCGGGCGTGGCGACCTTCATGCTGACCTCGAAATCGCGGGCGGTCGACATCGTGGCCGAGGCGCGCGCCGTGCGGCCCTCGGCGGTGCAGATCGTCGCCCACCTCGACCCGGCCGAATATCCCTCCCTGCGCGCCGGCCTGCCCGGCGTTCGGTTGGTGCAGGCGGTCCACGTCGAGGAACGCGCGGCCACGCTCGCCCGCGCGGCGCTCTACGGCGCCCTCGCCGACGCGATCCTGCTCGATTCCGGGCGCCCCGGCGCGCCGGTAGCCGAGCTCGGCGGGACGGGCCGCACCCATGACTGGGCCGTCAGCCGCGACGTGGTCGCCACCGCGACCAAGCCGGTCTATCTCGCCGGCGGGCTGAACCCCGGCAACGTGGCGGAGGCCATCGCGGCCGTGCGGCCGTTCGGCGTCGACGTCTGCACCGGGCTGCGCCGCGAAGGACGTCTCGACGCCGGCCTGCTCGGCGCCTTCATGGCCGCGGTACGCTTGGCCTCGTGACGCTCAATCCGCCGCAAGGTCGCCCGACACGACGGCGGCGAGCTCGCCGATCATCAGCTCCGCGGTGGCCGGGTTGAGCGCCATCGGAATGTCGTAGACGCAGGCGAGCCGCGTGAGCGCCTTCACGTCGACGTCGTGGGGATGGGGCGAGAGCGGATCGACGAAGAACACGAGCGCGTTCACCGCGCCCTCGGCGATCATGGCGCCGATCTGCTGGTCGCCGCCGAGCGGGCCGCTCTTCAGCCGGGTCACCGCCAGTTCCGGGCAGCGCTCGATCACGCGGGCGCCCGTGGTGCCGGTCGCCACGAGGTCGAAGCCGGCGAGACGGCCGCGATGGCGCGCGGCCCATTCGGCCATCGCGTCCTTCTTGCGGTCGTGCGCGACGATCGCCAGCACGCAACGTCGCGGATCGTCCGTCAAGCGGATTTCCAGTCTTCCAAGTCCGGGCGTTTCCATGCCATGTTTCCGCCTTCACCGATAGCCGGCGCTTCCGCGCCGGCCGGCAGGAGGGTGGTTCCATGTCCAACGTCCGGGTTTTGGCGACGGGTGTCTGCGCGGCCGCGTTCGCCGCGGCGATTTCGGCCGGCGCGGCCTTCGCCGCCGACATCAAGCCGGCGATCGTCTACGACCTCGGCGGAAAGTTCGACAAGTCGTTCAACGAAGGCGTTTACCACGGCGCCGAGAAGTTCAAGAAGGACACCGGGATCGCCTACCGCGACCTCGAGATCCAGAACGACGCGCAGCGCGAGCAGGTGCTGCGCAAGTTCGTGCAGGGCGGCTACGACCCGATCCTGACCGTCGGCTTCGCGTGGGCGACCGCGCTCGACAAGGTCGCCAAGGAGAACCCGAAGGTCCGCTTCGGCATCATCGATTCGGTAGTGGACGATCCCAACGTGCAGTCGATCGTGTTCAAGGAGCACGAGGGTTCGTTCGTCGTCGGCGTGCTGGCGGCGATGGCCTCCAAGACCGGCAAGGTCGGCTTCGTGGGCGGCATGGACATCCCGCTGATCTCGAAGTTCGAGTGCGGCTACGCGCAGGGCGTGAAATACGCCGCGCCGAAGGACGAGGTGTTCGCCAACATGACCGGCACCACGCCCGCCGCGTGGAACGACCCGGTCAAGGGCGGCGAACTCGCCAAGTCGCAGATGGACAAGGGCGCCGACGTGATCTACGCGGCCGCCGGCGGCACCGGCCAAGGCGTGCTGCGCGCGGCGGCGGACGCCGGCAAGCTGTCGATCGGCGTCGATTCCAACCAGAACGGCCTGTTCCCCGGCCACGTGCTGACCTCGATGCTCAAGCACGTCGACGTCGCCACCGACAAGTTCCTGACCGACGCCA
>JAGWKJ010000196.1 GCA_028865375.1 Hyphomicrobiales bacterium
GGGGCCGGCTGCGGCGCGGGCGTCGGCGCCGGCGACGCGCCCAGCGGGTGGATCGGGCTGAGATCGCCCTGGTCCTTCGCGGGCGCGGGCGTCGGGGCGGGCGCTGCGACGGGCGCCGGCTTGGGCGCGACTGGCTTGGGGACCGGCGGCTTGGGGACGGGCGGTTTGGGCGCGAGCGGCTTCACCTTGATGAGATGATGCGGCTTCTCCGGCGGATGCACGACCTTGGGCAGCGGCGGCTGTTGGTCCATCGGCACGGAATTGGCCGGAGGCTGCGCGTCGGGCACGGGGGCCGGCGGCCGCAGGACTTGGGTCTGCGGCGGCGCGCGACGCGCGGCCGGCGGCGTCCACAAGATGAAGGAATCCACCACCCGCCCGCTATGGGTGTCGATCACCAGCCGCCGGCGCTTGCCGTCGGGCGACAGCACGTCGATCACGTAATCGGGCCCGCTGCGGTAGACCGGCGAGAATGGGCGCATTCCCGCGCCTTCGACCATCCGCATCACTTGGTCTGGCGACAATTCGGACCGGAAGAAGTTGAAGAACTGCGCCCGCGCCGGCGTCGTGGCCGCCAGAGGAGCGGCGAAGGCCAGCGCGACGACCAAGGCGACGCGGCCGATGCGGCGGAACGGTTTGGCGCTGTCCATGCGGAAATCCCGTGGAGGGAGGCTGGTTTCCCGCTCCATCGCAGCGAATTGCGGCGCGGCTTGGGCCGGTCGGCGGCCATTGCGGCCGGAGGGCGCGCTCATGGCGCCCCGGCCAGCGCGAGAAAGCGGTCGATTTCGGCGTCTTCGGTGGCAAACGACGTCACGAGGCGGATCGTCTGGCGTCCCGTCTCCTCGGCGATGCGTGCGGGTATCGCCGCCGCGGTCCAATCGTAGAAGACCGCGCCTGCGGCCCGCAGCGCGGCGACCTTCGCCTTGGGCAGGACCGGAAAGATCTCGTTGGCCTGTGCGGGCCAGGCGAGTTCGACGCCGGGGATCGCGGCCAGCCCCGCCGCCAGCCGCGCCGCGGCGGCATTGGCGCGACGCGCCAGCTCGAGCCAATGGCCGCCCTCAAGCCAAGCGCACATCTGCGCGCCGAGCAGGCGGCCCTTCGACAGCGTATGGCCGGCCCGCTTGCGGGCGAAATCGAGCGCGGGCGCGAGCGCACGGTCGAACACGACGATAGCCTCGCAAGCCAGCGCGCCATCCTTGGTGGCGCCCAGCGTCAGCACGTCGACGCCCGCCTTCCATGTCAGTTCGGCGGGCGTCCCCGCCCCGGCGGCGATCGCGTTGGAAAAGCGCGCGCCATCCATGTGGACGCGCAGGCCGGCCGCCTTGGCGGCGGCGGCCAGCGCCGCGACTTCGGCGCGCGAATACAGCGTGCCGCATTCGGTCGCCTGCGAAATCGAGATCGCGGCGGGTTGCACCGACTTGACGGCCCCCTTCGGGTAGCGCGCCAAGCCGGCGGCGAGCGCGGCCGGCGTCAGCTTGCCGTCGCGCCCGGGCAGGCCGACGATCTTGGCGCCGCCGGTGAACATCTCCGGCGCGCCGCATTCGTCCTCGGAGACGTGTGCGTCGGCATGGCAGAACGCCGCCCCGTATGGGGGGACGAGCGTGGCCAGCGCCAGCGCGTTGGCAGCCGTGCCGGTAGCCACCAGCCAGACGGCGCAATCCGCCTCGAACGTCTCGGCGAGCAGCGCGCCCGCCCGCGCGCTCCAAGGGTCGGCGCCATAGGCGGCCGCGGCCCCGGCATTGGCGTCGAGCAGCGCCTGGAGGATGCGCGGCGAGGCGCCGACCGAATTGTCGCTGGCGAAGTTCATGGATGCTTCCATACAGGCAAGGGCCACGGAACCGGAAGCGGGACGCGCGCCGGCGCCCGCGGCTGGCGCCGGCGCCAAAAACCGACATAATCGGCGCGATGATTCCCCCCATGCCGCGCGACCCGAAGCCAGCCCCATGCGCACGACGCTGACGCGCCGCCGCGCGCTCGCGGGTCTCGGCGCGCTGGCGACCGCCGGCCCCGCCTTGGCCGCGCCTGCGGGCGAGAACGAGGCCTATGGCCTGTCGTCGTTCGGCGACCTCGCCATGCCGGCCGATTTCCCGCATTTCGCCTACGTGAACCCCGACGCGCCCAAGGGCGGCAAGCTGGTGCAGCTCGTCACCACCGGAGGCGGCAACCAGAGCTTCAACACGTTCGACACGCTGAACGTCTTCATCCTCGCCGGCGCCGGCGCGGCGGGCATGGGCGCGACCTTCGACAGCCTGATGACGGGCGGGGCCGACGAACCCGACGCGATGTACGGCCTGATCGCGCGCGCGGTCCGCGTGTCGGCCGACAAGCTGGCCTACCGCTTCCTGCTGCGGCCGGAGGCGCGCTTCCACGACGGCTCGCGGCTGACCGCAGCCGACGTCGCCTTCACGCTGAACTTGCTGCGCGACAAGGGCCATCCCTCCTTCGCCGAGCCGTTGCGCCAGATGAAAGAGGCGGTGGCGGAGGACGAGGCCACGCTCCGCGTCCGTTTCGACGCCGGCCGCACGCGCGACGCGCACCTGATCGTGGCGGGGATGCCGGTGTTCTCGGCGGCCTATTGGAAGGGCAAGGACTTCTCGACGCCGACGCTCGACGTGCCGCTGGGCTGCGGCGCCTACAAGGTCGCGGGCTTCAAGCCAGGCGCCTATGTCGAATTCGCGCGCGTCCCCGATTACTGGGCGGCCGGCTTGCCGGTGAACGTCGGCGCCAACAATTTCGACCGCGTCCGCTACGAATATTTCCGCGAGAGCGCGCTGTCGTTCGAGGCCTTCAAGGCGGGCGAGATCGACTTTTTCCAAGAGAACGCCTCGCGGCGCTGGGCGACCGGCTATGACTTCCCCGCGGTGAAATCGGGCCGCGTCAAGCGCGCGTCGATCCCGATGGGGGCGCCGCCGCCGATCCAGGGCTGGTACTGGAACTCCCGCCGCGCGAAATTCGCCGACCCGCGCGTGCGCGAGGCGCTCGGCCTGTGCTTCGACTTCGAATGGACGAACAAGTTCGTGATGTATTCGTCCTATTCGCGGCTGGTCTCGTATTTCCAGAACACCGACATGCAGGCGAAGGGATCGCCCGGCGCGGCGGAACTGACGCTGCTCGACCCCTGGCGCGGCAAGGTCCCGGAGGAAGTCTTCGGCGGGCCCTACGTGCCGCCGGCCAGCGACGGCTCGGGCGGCGACCGCAAGCTGCTGGGCAAGGCGTTCGCGCTTCTGACGGCGGCGGGCTGCAAGCGCGACGGCGACCGCCTGCTCGCGCCGGACGGCTCGCCGTTCGCCATCGAGTTCCTCGATTCCTCGACGCTGTTGCAGCCCCACACCGCGCCCTTCGAGGCCAACCTGAAGCGGCTGGGCATCGCGGCGACCTCGCGCATCGTCGACGACGCGCAATACAAGCGCCGGCTCGACGACTACGACTTCGACGTCACCGTGCAGGCGCTGAACGGCTCGCTGACGCCGGGCGACGACCTCGTGCTGCTCTACGGCTCGAAATTCGCCAAGGCGCCGGGCTCGCGCAACCTAGCGGGGATCGCCGAACCCGCGGTCGACGACATGCTGGCGCGGATCTCGCACGCCGCCACGCGCGGCGACCTCACGACCGCGGCGCGCTGCCTCGACCGCCTGCTGCGGGCGGGGCGCTGGTGGACGCCGATGTGGTTCCGCGCCGACCAATGGTACGCCTTCCTCGACGAATTCGGGATGCCAGACCGCCGGCCGCGCTACGACACCGGCGCGCCCGGCACATGGTGGGTCGACCCGGCCAAGGCCAAGGCGCTGGGCCTCTGATGGCGGCCTACCTCGCGAGACGCCTGCTGTTCATGCTGCCGACCATCTTCGGCATCATGCTCGTTTCGTTCGTCGTGGTGCAGTTCGCGCCCGGCGGCCCGGTCGAGCGCGTGCTCGAGCAATTGCGCAACCCCAATTCGGGCGGCGCGGCGGGACGCATCGGCGGCGGCGGCGGCGACCTCGCCGGCGGCGCAGCGCGCGCCGGCGGCCAGGCCGGCTCGCTCTATCGCGGCTCGGAAGGGCTCGACCCGAAGTTCGTCGCCGAGCTCAACCGGCAGTTCGGCTACGACAAGCCCGCGCCGCAGCGCTTCTGGATGATGATCCGCGACTATTCGACGTTCAACTTCGGCAAGAGCTGGTTCGCCGGCCGCCCGGTGATCGACCTGATCCGCGAGCGGTTGCCGGTCTCGATCTCGCTCGGGCTGTGGATGACGCTGCTGTCCTACGCGGTCTCGATTCCGCTTGGGATCGCCAAGGCGGTGCGCGACGGCTCGCGATTCGACGCCTGGACCTCGGCGATCGTCATCGTCGGCTATGCGATCCCCAGCTTCCTGTTCGCGCTGTTCCTGGTGCTGCTGTTCGCCGGCGGCTCGTTCTTCCAAGTGTTCCCGCTGCGCGGCCTCACCTCCGACGATTTCGCCAAGCTGTCGCCCCTCGGCAAGGTGCTTGACTACGCTTGGCACGTCACGCTGCCGGTGATCGCGATGTCGATCGGCGCCTTCGCCACCACGACCTTCCTCACCAAGAACTCGTTCCTCGAGGAAATCCGCAAGACCTACGTGCAGACCGCGCGCATGAAGGGCCTGCCCGAGCGGCGCGTGCTCTACGGCCACGTGTTCCGCAACGCGATGCTGGTGGTGATCGCCGGCTTCCCGGCGGCCTTCGTCGGCGCCTTCTTCGAGGGAGCGCTGCTGATCGAGAACGTATTCTCGCTCGACGGGCTCGGCTACCTCTCCTACCAGTCGATCATGAACCGCGACTACCCGGTCGTGTTCGCGAGCCTGTTCGTGTTCGCGCTGGTCGGCCTCGCGGTGAACCTGCTGTCGGACCTGATCTACGCCTGGATCGACCCGCGCATCGACTTCGCGACGAGGGGCCGGTGAGCGCCGGCGACTCCGCGCTC
>JAGWKJ010000197.1 GCA_028865375.1 Hyphomicrobiales bacterium
ACAATGAGGAAAACACCGATCAATATCAACGGCACGGAATAGACCATGCCCTTCGTCAGGCCGTGCGCAAGCGTTTCGGTCGGGTCGGGTTGGCGGAAGAATTCCGAGACGATGCGCGCCGCGCCATAGCCGGTCGCGAACAGGCCGGTCACCAGGCCCGGCCGGCGCAGCGCGCCGCGCCGCCAAGCGGAGACGGCGACCAGCGCGAACAGGGCCAAGCCTTCGAGCGCGGCTTCGTAGAGCTGGCTCGGGTGGCGCGGCACGCCGTCGGAGCCCGGAAAGATCATCGCCCACGGCACGTCGGTCGGGCGGCCCCAGAGCTCGGGCTTGATGAAATTGGCGATCCTGACGATGAAGATGCCGATCGGCGCCACGAGTGCGGCGAGATCCCAGACCGCCAGGACCCGCAAGCCGCGGCGCCGCGCGAACCAGGCGAGGCCCAGCGCCGCGCCGATCAGCCCGCCATGGAACGCCATGCCGCCGTGCCACACGCGGAACAATTCCACGGGGTCGCGCAGGTAGGGACCGGGCTCGTAGAACAGGGCGTCGCCGAGCCGCCCGCCGATCACGATTCCGAGCGCGGCGAAAAGCAGCATGTCGTCGATGCCGGCGGGATCGGGCCGCTGCACGGCGCCGAACGCCTCGTCCTGCGTCACCAGGCGACGCAGGATCGCCCAGCCGGCGACGAGCCCCGCGACGTAGCCCAACCCGTACCAGCGGATCGCCAGCGGACCGAGTTGCAACGCGACGGGGTCGATCCGCGGGAAGGGGATCAGCCCGGCGGCCGGCGCGAGGAATGCGAGGCTCACGCGAAGTCGCCGGAGGACGCGAAGGCGACGCCGGCCGCCGCCATGCGCTCGCGTGCCGCGGCGAGCGATCCGCCGAGGTCGATTGCGCGACAGGCGTCGAGCGCGACGCTAGTCGCGAAGCCCGCCTCCGCCGCGTCGATTGCGCTGAAGGCGACGCAATAGTCGGTCGCCAGCCCGCACAGCGCCACGCGCGCGATTCCGCGTTCGCGCAGATAGCCGGCGAGGCCGGTCGGCGTCTTGCGGTCGGCCTCGCGGAACGCCGAATAGCTGTCGACCGCGGGGTTCATGCCTTTGCGGATGACGAGCGCGGCGGCGGGAACGTCGAGCGCGTCGGCCAGGGCCGCGCCGCGAGAGCCCTGCACGCAATGGTCCGGCCACAGCGTCTGCGCGCCGTAGGACAGGGCGATCATCCCGAACGGCTTGGCGCCGGGATGGGCGGAGGCGAAGGACGAATGGCCGGCCGGGTGCCAATCCTGCGTCAGCACGACGGTGGCGAAGCGCCGCGCCAGCGCGTTGGCCGGCGCGATCGCGGCGTCGCCGTCGGGGACCGCCAAGGCGCCACCGGGCAGGAAATCGTTCTGGACGTCGACGACGACCAGCGCGTCCGTGCGTCCGGGGCGGAAGCCGCTCACGTCGGCGCCCCCGCGTCGTCGCCGCGAAGCATCGAGGCGACGCGCGCGCGCTCGAACAGCGCGACCGCGACGATCGAGATCGCCAGCGGCACGAGGAAGTAGAACAGGCGGAACACGATCAGCGCGGCGAGCAGGGCCGATTGGTTCACCTCGGGCAGCGCCTTCACGAACACGATCTCGAACACGCCGACGCCGCCCGGCGCATGGCTGAGCAGCGCCGCCGAATAGGCGATCGCGAACACGCCCAGCATCGCCGGAAACCCGGGATTGAAGGGATGGGGAAGCGCGAAATGCACGATGGCCGCCGCGCCGACCACCTGCAAAGGCCCCAGCACGACCTGCTGCAGGGCGACCCAGGGCCGCGGATAGACGATCTCGAACGAACCGATCCGCAGCGGCGGCAGGTGCAGCAGCGCCGCGCCCATGTAGAGCGCCACCGCGCCGAGGCAAGCCAGCCCGGCGATCCGCGAGCCGCCGGCGGAGAGTTGCGTCGCGCCGTGCGTCAACCAGAGCGGCAGCAGGTCGAACGCGCGGTTCACCATGTCGGGCGCCAGCACCAGGATCGCGCCGCCCACCGACAGCACGCCCAGCACGTAGGTCGCCGCGCACAATGTCGCCACCAGGCCGACCTCGGCGGCGCCGACGCCACGGGTGCCATAGGCGCGCAGACGTACGAGCCCGCCCGTGATGACGGTCGCCCCGACGTTGTGGGAGATCGCATAGGTCACGAAGGCGACCGCGCCGACGAAGGCGGGAGGCAGCTTGCGGCCGATGTGTTCGAGCGCGACGAGGTCGGCGGCCGCCAGCAGCGCGAAGGTGACGATCGTCGCCAGCGCCGCCATGGCCCAGCCGCCGGCCGGAATCGCCGCCAGGCTCGCCGCCAGCTTGTGGAAGGAGACGTGGTGCAACTGCTTGAACAGCAGATAGGTCGCGTAGGCCAGCGCGGCGACGCCGACGACCGGCCAGACGAACTCGAGCCACTTCCGCATTCGATTCCTTGCGCGCTCCCCGCCGCTCCCCGGCGGCGCCGGGGCCTCCCTGCCCGACCGGGAGGGCGACCGCAAGCCGGCGAAGGCGCATCGGCCGCAAACATGGCGGCGGCGTGACCGGCGCGCGCTTGCCGCTCCCGCGCGCGCCGCGTAAACGCCGCCCATGAGCGATACCCCCAAGAAGACCGAGGCCCGCCTGCCGCGCGGCTTCCTCGACCGCGGCGCCGCCGACCTCGCCGCGACCGACGCCCTGTGCGCGAAGATCCGCGAGGTCTATTCGCTCTACGGCTTCGAGCCGGTGGAGACGCCGTTCCTCGAATATACCGACGCGCTGGGCAAGTTCCTGCCCGACCAGGACCGCCCCAACGAAGGCGTGTTCTCGCTGCAGGACGACGACGACCAATGGATGTCGCTGCGCTACGACCTCACGGCGCCGCTCGCCCGCCACGTCGCCGAACATTGGGACCGCCTGCCCAAGCCCTATCGCTCGCAGCGCGCGGGCTGGGTGTTCCGCAACGAAAAGCCGGGCCCCGGCCGCTTCCGCCAGTTCATGCAGTTCGACGCCGATATCGTCGGCTCGGCCTCGCCGGCGGCGGACGCGGAAATCTGCATGATGGCCGCCGACACGCTGGAGGCGCTCGGCTTCAAGCGCGGCGAATATGTCGTGAAGGTCAACAACCGGAAGATCTTGGACGGCGTGCTGGAAGCGATGGGGCTGGGCGGCGACGCCAACGCTGCGCGACGCCTGGTCGCGATCCGCGCGATCGACAAGCTCGATCGGTTGGGCGTCGAAGGCGTCCGCGCATTGCTCGGCACCGGGCGCAAGGACGAAAGCGGGGATATTACTGAAGGAGCGAATCTCACGCCACAACAAATCGACATGATCATCAATGTTGTTCAGGCGACTGACATTGGAACGCTTCGCGAAATTTTGGATCAACTTACTATTAATACGAATGGTGTCCCCGACCAATATGGAGGATTGCCACGTCTTCCGTATTTTGATGCATTTTTTGAATCAATTGAGCAGTTGATGCCGCTAGTACGTAGGGCCGGATACGAGGCTGATCGCATCCGCTTCGACCCCTCCGTCGTGCGTGGCCTCGAATATTACACCGGCGCGGTATTCGAGGCGGAGGTGGGCCTGAAGGATGCCGAAGGCAAGCGCATCAGCTTCGGCTCGGTGGGCGGCGGCGGGCGCTACGACGGCCTGGTCTCGCGCTTCCGGGCCGAGCCCGTGCCCGCCACCGGCTTCTCGGTCGGCGTGTCGCGCCTGCAGGCGGCGCTGCGCGCGGCGGGCAGCCCGCTGGTGGCGGGCGCAGCGAAATCCGGCCCGGTCCTCGTCACGGTATTCGATCGCGATCAGCTCGGCGATTATCAGGCCTTCGCCGCGACGTTGCGCAAGGCGGGCATCGCGGCGGAGGTCTATCTCGGCGCCTCGGGCCTCAATGCACAGCTGAAATACGCCGACCGACGCGGCTGCCGCTGCGCAATCATTCAAGGCTCCGACGAGCGCGCTCGAAACGAAGTCACGATCCGCGACCTCGTCCTCGGCGCCGAGCTCGCCAAGGCCGACAAGAGCCGCGCCGACCACCTCGACCTTCGCAAGAAGGCGCAGTTCGCAGCGCCGGTCGACGGTCTCGTGGCGGCCGTGCGCGAGGTGCTCGCGCGCGGCTGACCGACGGTTTCAGGCCGCGTGCCGACTCATCTTCTCGTGGGTGGCGCGCAAGTCGGCGATCGCGCGCTCGATCTGGTCGCGCTGGCGTTCGAGATGGCTGATCTGGTTGAGGACCTGATTGGGTCCCAGCGCGTCCTCGAACTCGGCGGCTTGTTCGCCGTCGGGCGCGCGGGCGCCGATCAAGGCCCTGATCTCCGTCAGCGTGAAGCCGAGGCTCTTGCCCTTGAGGATCATTCGCAGACGGAAGCGCTCGCGCGCGCCGTAGAGCCGCTGCGTGCCGATTCGGTGCGGCTTCAGCAGGCCGCGATCCTCGTAGAAGCGCAACGCCCTCAGGCTGACGGAAAACCCGCGAGCCATTTCGCCGATCGTCAGGAACTCGCTTTGCAAGGCCTCGCGCGTCGGTTCCCGAACGTCCGCGCCATCGTTCCTCAATGCCGTTTCCATGTGCAGCCCCTTCCGCGCCGTCGGCAATCTTCGAAGCGACGCAAATACAACCTTAAGATGTATTTTGATATTTGGCAACTCCAGAAAAGCGTCAACGACCCGGGAAAGCGACCGATCTGTGCCAAAATCGGTCGACTTAACTCTTTTTTCACCTTGCCTAACGAAAACGGTGGATGACGGGCGGCGCGGATCGGCGAACCGCCCGACGGGGCCTTGCTTGCGACATGCGCGAATCGTCCGCTTGGGGTGAAGGCTCGCACCGCGGGTCCGCGGCGAGCCAGACGCTGGACCGGATTTCCCGGC
>JAGWKJ010000198.1 GCA_028865375.1 Hyphomicrobiales bacterium
GGCCGACGATCCGGCGGCCCAGGCGGCGCTGTGGCGCGAGATCGCGCCCTTCCCGTCGGACCGGCGCGGCGGCGGCGCCGAGGCGGCGGGCATCGCGTTGGCGGCGCATCGCCGCGGCGTAGCGACGCGATTGCATGTGACGCGCGACCGCGCCATCGTGGGGGAAGCGGGCGCGCCGTCCGCGTCGAGTCGGGCGGCGGCGCTGGTGGCCGGCGATTGGCGCCGGCAAGCGACGGATCTGGCCATTCCCACCACCGAGCTGCCCCTGATGCTCGAGGCGCTGGAGCGCACGCTCGCCGGCGGCGGGCTCGCCATCGTCAATTTCGGCGCGCGGCGCGGCCGCTGGCTGCTGGTCCACGGCTGCGACGGCCACGACCTCGCGGCGATCGACCCCGAGGCGCGCGGCGATCCCGCGACGACCGTCGCGCTGGCGTCGGGGCTGGCGCCGGGCCCCGGCTTCGCGGTGGCGCGCGAGGCGGCGCTGCTGGAACGGGTGCGGCCATGACGAACTGGGTGGTGCTGGTCGACAGCCCGCGCGACTTCCCCAACGCGGACACGCCGCACAAGGTCATCACGACCAGCGACTATCTCGCGCGGCCCAAGCTGTTCTCGGGCGCCGGGCGTCCGAAGATCGTCAACCTGTCGCGCTCCTACAACTACCAGTCGAAGGGCTATTACGCCTCGCTGCTCGCCGAGGCGCGCGCCCACCGCGTCATCCCCACGGTCGAGACCATGCTGGAGCTGCGCGAGCGCAAGCTCTACGAGCACGCGCTGCCCGAGCTCGAGGACGCCCTGAACCGCTGCGCGCAGAAGGCGCACGCCACCGAGAGCGGCACGTTCGACCTGCTGGTGTGCTTCGGCGTCGTGCAGGACGCGCGGTTCGAGGCGTTCGGCCGCCTGCTGTTCGACTGGTTCCGCTGCCCCGCGCTCGAAGTGACGGTCAGCGTCGCCGCCGCTTGGTCGATCGACCGCGTGCGCGCGCGCCCGCTCGGCAAGCTCGGGCCCGAGGAGGCGGCGTTCTTCCGCGAGGCCCTGCAGGACCATACGCAGCGCGACTGGAGGAGCCCCAAGGCGCGCGCGGTGGCGAAATACTCGCTCGCGGTGCTGCACGATCCCGCCGAGGCGCTGCCGCCCTCCGATTCCGAGACGCTCAAGCACTTCGCGCGCATCGCCGAGCGCCATTCGGTCGAGGTGGTGACGATCCAGCGCCGCCAGCTCGCGGAGCTGGCCGAGTTCGACGGGCTGTTCATCCGCGCCACGACGTCGATCGACGACTACACCTACCGCTTCGCGCGGCGCGCGCTGCAGGAGGGGATGCCCGTCATCGACGATCCCGTCTCGATGATCCGCTGCACCAACAAGGTCTACCTGCACGAGCTGATGGCCGCCCACGGCGTGCCGACGCCGCCCACCGTCATGCTGGCCGAGGACGACGACCTCGCGCGCGCGGAGGCCGAGCTTGGCTGGCCGATGGTGGTGAAGATCCCCGACGGGTCGTTCTCGCGCGGCGTCCACAAGGTCGACGGCGCCGCCGCGCTGCGCGAGCTCGCCGACCGGCTGTTCGAGGACACCGACCTGCTGCTGGCGCAGAAGTTCATGCCCACCGACTTCGACTGGCGGGTGGGCGTGCTGGAGGGCGAACCGCTGTTCGTCTGCCAATACCGCATGGTCAAGGGCCATTGGCAGATCATCAAGCACGAGCCCGACGGGCGCGGCCGCGAGGGCGGCTTCCGCACGGTGTCCGTCGCCGACGCGCCGCCCAAGATCCTCGACGCGGCGTTGCGCGCCGCCCGCGCGATCGGGCAGGGGCTCTACGGCGTCGACGTGAAGGAGATCGGCGGCGAGCCGGTCGTGATCGAGGTCAACGACAACCCCAACCTCGACCACGGCGTGGAGGACGCGGTGGGCAAGGACGAGATCTGGGTGCGCATCCTGCAATGGTTCATCAAGCGCATCGACGCGTGAGGCGGATCGCCGCCGGCGGTCACTCGAGCCAGGGCGCGACGCGGTCGCGGCCGATCATCTCGGCATAGGTCGGACGCGGGCGCACGATCGCGAGGCGGCGGCCCGAAACCAGCGCCTCGGGCACGAGCGGGCGCGTGTTGTATTCGCCGGCCTGCACGGCGCCATAGGCGCCCGCCGACATGATCGCGAGCAGGTCGCCCGGCTCTGGCTCGGGCATGTCGCGGCCCAGCGCGAGATAGTCGCCGCTCTCGCACACCGGCCCCACGACGTCGGCGACGATGCGCTTCGCGCCGGGCGCCGGTTCGCGGACGGGGCGGATCTCGTGATGCGCCTCGTAGAGCGTGGGACGGATCAGGTCGTTCATCGCCGCGTCGACGACCACGAAGGTCCGGCCCTCGCCGCGCTTCACGTAGATCACGCGCGTCAGCAGCACGCCGGCGTTGCCCACGATCAGCCGGCCGGGCTCGAACAGCAGGCGGCAGCCGAGGTTTCCCATCCTTCGGCGCACGACGTCGGCGTAGGGCTCGGGCCGCGGCGGCGCGGCCTCGCCGTCGCGGTAGGGAATGCCGAGCCCGCCGCCGAGGTCGACGTGGTCGATCGCATGGCCGTCGGCGCGCAGGACGCGCACGAAATCGGCCAGCTTGCCGAAGGCGGCGTCGAGCGGCGCGAGATCGGTGATCTGCGAGCCGATGTGCATGTCGACGCCCGCCACCGCGAGGCCGGGCAGCTTGGCGGCCTCGGAATAGACCGCGCGCGCGCGCGCGATCGGGATGCCGAACTTGTTCTCCGACTTGCCGGTCGAGATCTTGGCGTGCGTTCCGGCGTCGACGTCGGGGTTGACGCGCAGCGCGATCCGGGCCGTCGCGCCCCGCGCCGCCGCGCGCGCCGAGAGCGCGCGCAGCTCTGGCTCCGACTCGACGTTGAAGCACAGGATCGCCGCGTCGAGCGCCGCGTCGATCTCGGCCGCCGTCTTGCCGACGCCCGAAAACACGATCCGCCCGCCGTCGACGCCCGCCGCCAGCGCGCGCGCCAGTTCGCCGCCCGACACGACGTCGAAGCCGGCGCCGAGCCGGGCCAGCGTGCGCAGCACCGACTGGTTCGAGTTCGCCTTCATCGCGTAATGCACGGCGGCGTCGAGGCCGGCGAGCGCGCCCGTCATCACGCGCCAGTGACGCTCGATGGTGGCGGTCGAATAGACGTAGGCAGGCGTGCCGACTTCGCGCGCCACCGTCTCCAGCGCGACATCCTCGGCGTACAGCGCGCCGTCGCGATAGTCGAAATGGTGCATGGCTCAGAGCAGGGGATCGAGGACGAATCGGCCGTCGGGCGGCGTTATCGGCGGCACCGGCTTGCGCCGCACGGCGTCGACGAGATCCTGGCCGGGCGCCGGCTTGGCGGCGGCCGGCGCATCGAGCCCGCCGGGCGGCTCCGGCTGGCCGCGTACGCCGCAGCCCGCCAACGCGAGCGCGGCGGCGAGCGCGGCGGCGAGCGCGGCGCGGTTCATGGCGCGGGCTCCCGGCCGAGCGCCTTCAGCCAGCGCCGCGCCTGCTTGCGCACGTTGGCGGGCGCCGTGCCGCCGTAGCTCGTGCGGCTGCGCACCGAATTGACGACGCCGAGACATTCCCCGACGTCGTCGCCGATGGCGGGCGCGATCGCGCGCATCTCGGCCGGCGGCAGGCGCTCGAGCGGCAGGCCGAGCGCGGCGGCCCGCGCGACGATGCGCCCGGTGACGTGATGGGCCTCGCGGAACGGCATGCCATGCCGGCGCACCAGCCAATCGGCGAGGTCGGTGGCGGTGGAATATCCTGCGCCCGCGGCCGTCTTCATCCGCTTGGCGTCGGGCGTCATGTCGACGGCCATGCCGGCGGTCGCGGCTAGGCAGAGTTCGAGCGTCTCGATCGCGTCGAACGCGCCTTCCTTGTCCTCCTGCATGTCCTTGGAATAGGCGAGCGGCAGGCCCTTCATCGTCGTCATCAGGCCCACTAGCGAGCCGACGACGCGGCCCGTCTTGCCGCGCACCAGCTCGGCCGCGTCCGGATTGCGCTTCTGCGGCATGATCGACGAGCCGGTGGTGAACCTGTCGGACAGCGCTACGAAGGCGAATTGCGCGCTCGTCCACAGCACGATCTCCTCGGCGAAGCGCGACAGGTGGACGGCGCAGATCGCGACCGCCGCCATCGTTTCCAGCGCGAAGTCGCGGTCCGACACGCCGTCGAGCGAGTTCGCGGAGGGCCGGTCGAAGCCGAGCGCCTTCGCCGTCGCGTCTCGGTCGATGGGGAAGGACGTTCCCGCCAGCGCGGCCGAGCCGAGCGGGCTCTCGTTGAGCCGCGCGCGCGCGTCGGCGAAGCGGCCGCGGTCGCGGGCCAGCATCTCGACATAGGCCATCAGGTGGTGGCCGAACGTCACCGGCTGGGCGGATTGCAGGTGGGTGAAGCCGGGCATGACGGTGGCGGCGTGTTCGAGGGCCTTGCCCGCCAGCGCGCGCTGCAACGCGCCGATCATGCCGTCGATCCGGTCGATGGCGTCGCGGATCCACAGCTTGAAGTCGGTGGCCACCTGGTCGTTGCGCGAGCGGGCGGTGTGCAGGCGTCCGGCCGCCGGGCCGATCGTCTCGGCGAGCCGCGCCTCGACGTTCATGTGGACGTCCTCGAGCTCGCGCTTGAACGCGAAGGCGCCCGACTCGATTTCCGCCAGCGTCCGGTCTAGACCGCCCGTGATCGCCCGCGCGTCGTCACGTGACAGGATCCCCGTCTCGGCGAGCATCGCCGCATGCGCCTTCGATCCCGCGACGTCCTGGCGGGCGAGCTTGCGGTCGAAGTCGATCGAGACGTTGATCTTCTCCATGACGGCGTCGGGCGCGGTCGAGAACCGGCCGCCCCACATCT
>JAGWKJ010000199.1 GCA_028865375.1 Hyphomicrobiales bacterium
CAGCCCGGCGAGCGCGGCGACCGCGGCTTCGACGTCCGGCTTCGCGGGATCGAAGGGCACGACGAGCGGCCTGATCTTGGTTCGCAGGAAATGGTCGGGGCACGACGTGCCCATCGGCGCCAGCGCGGCCATGTCACGCGAGCACACGAAGTCGAGCACCGCCGCTTCGTCGGTGAAATGCCCGACCTTGCGCTCGCTGCCGGCGACCCGCGAACGGATCTCCGGCATCAGGCGCGCCGCCGGCGCGAGCGGCACGCAGGCGGCGCCGCCGAACGCGGGCTTGCGCTCGTTGTCCGCGAGCCAGCCGATCGCCTCGTTGATGGTTGCGATCGTCGTGCGGTAGCAGTCCTTCGAGCTCGGACCCCAAGTGAAAAGCCCGTGTCCGCCGAGCACCGCGCCCTTCAGCGACGGGTCGGCCGCGGCCATCGCGCCGAGCTTGAGGCCGAGGTCGAATCCCGGCCGCTGCCACGGCAGGAAACCGAGCCTGCCGCCGAAGACTTGCTTGGTCAGCCGTTCGGCGTCGGCGCAGGCGGCGATCGCGATCACGGCGTCGGCGTGGACGTGGTCGACGTGGAGGTGCGGCACGAAGCCGTGCAACGGCGTGTCGATCGAGCTCGCGCGCGCGTTGAGCGCGAAGGTGCAATGGTCGAACAGCGCCACCATGCCGTCCTCGTCGGCGAGCCCGCGGTAGCGCGACTTCAGCGCCAGCAGCTTGTCGAGGTAGAGAGTCGCGAATCCGTCGAGCTTCATCGAGCCGATGTCGCCGCCCGACCCCTTCACCCACAGCACCGCGACGTTTTCGCCCGTGAGCGGATCGACGCCGCGCAGCTTGGCGGACGTATTGCCGCCGCCGAAATTGGTGACGCGAAGGTCCGAGCCGAGCAGGTTCGAGCGGTAGAGCAGCAGGCCCGGACCGTCGAGCGTGCCGGCATGCGCGTCATCCCACAGGTCCGGCAAAAGCGCGTGTCCGCGCTCGACCGCTGCGCTCATCGTTTCCTCCCGCATTCCGACGCTTTGGGTTGGACGCTTTGGGTTGATTGCTACGGGAGCGCTCAATCGCCGTCAAGAAATGATCTTATACGCTCATATTGCGGCGCACAATGATTGTTTGAGCGTTTTTTCGATTGACTTCGCTCCGATCCGGTGAAACCTTTCACCGGGGGGAGGAGCCAAACGCGATGCGCGAACGCGAACGCATGGAGACGCTGGAGCGGCTGATCGCCGAGCGCGGTTTCCTGTCCGTCGCCGACATGCAGGCGGCCACCGGCGCCTCGCCCGCCTCCGTGCGCCGCGACGCCCAGAAGCTCGCCGACGCCGGCCGGGCGCGCCGCGTCCACGGCGGATTGCGCGCGACGGGCGGCGGCGCCGGACTTCGCGCGCCGGCGCTCGCCACTCGCGCCTTCGACGTCAGCACGACCATCAACGTCGCCGCCAAGCGGGCGATCGCGCGCGCGGCGGTGGCGATGTGCGTCGACGGCGAGGCGATCATCGTCAACGGCGGCACGACGACCTACGAGATGTCGACGTTCCTGCGCGAGCGGCGGCTGAAGGTGCTGACGAACTCCTATCCGCTCGCCGAATACCTGATCCACGAGACGAAGAACCGCGTCGTGCTGCCCGGCGGCGAGGTCTACCGCGACCAGGGCCTCGTGGTGGCCCCGTTCGACGACGACGCGATCCAGCATTATTCGGCGCGCCTGATGTTCATGAGCGCGGCGTCGGTCGGCCCGCTCGGCGTGGTCGAGGGCGACCCGCTGATCGCGCGCGCGGAAGCCAAGCTGCTGCGGCGCGCCGACCGGCTGGTGCTGCTGGCCGACGCCTCGAAGTTCGGGCGCGGCGGCGGCATCGCGGTGTGTCCGCTGTCGCGCGTCGACACGCTCATAACGGATTCCGCGACCCCGGAAAGCGCGCTCGCGCCGTTGCGCGACGCGGGGGTCTCGGTCGTGGTCGCGCCGCCGGAGGCGGCCGAAAATTCAGCCGCATAGGACGGGCGGCCGAAGGAACCAGAACGTCCCGCGTCAGGAGGAAACACGATGATCACCCGCCGCACTACGCTGCAATTCGCCGGCGCCGCCGCGCTCGCCGGCCTCGCGCCGGGCGGCGCGTCCGCCGCCGGAAACATCCGCGTCGCCATGGTCGTCAAGGCGCTCGGCATCGGCTTCTTCGACGCCTGCCACAAGGGCGGCGAGGAAGCGGCCAAGCAGGTCGGCGGCGTCGACCTGATCTACGCCGGGCCCACCAAGACCACCGCCGAGGACCAGATCGCGGTGATCGACGGCCTGATCGCGCAGAAGGTCGACGCGATCGCCATCTCCGCCAACGACCCCAACGCCCTCGTGCCCGTGTGCAAGAAGGCGATGTCGAAGGGCATCAAGGTGATCTCGTTCGATTCCGGCGTCGCGCCGGCGGGCCGCATCCTGCAGCTCGACCCCTCGAACGCCGCGCTGATCGGCCAGACCTGCGTGAAGATGATGGCCAAGACGCTCGGGAACAAGGGCGACGTGGCGATCCTCTCGGCGACCGCGCAGGCGACCAACCAGAACGTCTGGATCGGCGAGATGAAGAAGGAATGGGCCAAGCCCGACTACAAGGACATGAAGCTCGTCGCCACCGTCTACGGCGACGACCTCGCCGACAAGAGCTATCGCGAGGCGCAGGGCCTGTTCAAGGCGTACCCGAACCTCAAGGGAATCATCGCACCGACCTCGGTGGGCATCGTGGCCGCCGCCAAGGCGGTGGTGGACGCCGGGCTCGTGGGCAAGGTGTACGTCACCGGGCTCGGCCTGCCCTCCGAGATGAAGGGCGCCGTGAAGGCCGGCTCGTCGCAGAGCTTCGCGATCTGGAACCCGATCGACCTCGGCTATACCGCGACCATGATCGCCATCGACCTGGTGAAAGGCACGGCCACCGGGGCGCCGGGCACCGTCGTCGACGCCGGTCGCATGGGCAAGATAAAGATCGAAGCCGACGGCTCGGCGGCGATGTCGAACCCGTTCGTGTTCGACAAGACCAACATCGACGAGTTCGCCAAGATCTTCTGATCGCGACCGAGGCGGCGCCGGAGACGGCCGACATGACCCCTCCCCCCGACGCCGGCCCCCCGGCGCCGCCTCCCGCGCTCGTCGTCGAGCGCGCATCCAAGGGCTTTCCCGGCGTGAAGGCGCTGCGCGAGGCGTCGCTGACGCTGCATGCCGGGGAAGCGACCGCGCTGATCGGCGAGAACGGCGCCGGCAAGTCGACGCTGGTGAAGATCCTGTCAGGCCTGCACGCGCCCGACGAGGGGACGATCGAGATCGCGGGCCGGCGCGTCGCGTTCCGCGGGCCCCGCGACGCCTGGGCCGCGGGAATCGTGGCGATCCACCAGGAAACGGCGATGTTCGACGAATTGTCGGTCGCCGAGAACGTGTTCATGGGGCACGCCCCGCGGCGGGGCCCTTGGATCGACTGGCGCGCCGCGCGCGCGAGGGCCGGCGAGCTGCTGGCCACTCTCGACGTCGACATCGATCCTGCCGCGACCGTCGGCCGGCTCGGCGTCGCGCACAAGCACATGGTGGGCGTCGCGCGCGCGCTGTCGCATGACGCGCGCGTCGTGATCATGGACGAGCCGACCGCCGCGTTGTCGGCGCGCGAGATCGAGGACTTGTTTCGCATCGTCGACCGCTTGAAGGCGGAGGGCCGCGCGATCCTGTTCGTCTCCCACAAGTTCGACGAGATCTTCCGCCTGTGCGGGCGCTGGACCTGCCTGCGCGACGGCGCGGTGGTCGGCGCGGGCGCGATCGCGGACGCCACCGAGACCTCGCTCGTCGAGCTGATGGTCGGCCGACCGCGCGACGACGTCTATCCAGCGCGCGTCGCCTCGCCCGGCCGTCCGGTCGTCGAGGTCGAGGATCTCTCCAACGCCACGGAGTTCGACGGCCTCTCCTTCGTCGCGCGCGAGGGCGAGGTATTGGGCTTCTACGGCCTCGTCGGCGCCGGGCGTTCCGAGGCGATGCAATGCCTGTTCGGCCTGACGAGGCCCACGCGCGGGAGCGTGAAGGTGGACGGCAAGGTCCTGCGTCCGGGCTCGCCCGCGCGCGCGCAGGCGGCCGGCCTCGCCTACGTCCCAGAGGACCGCGGCCGCGAGGGCGCGACGCTCGCCTTCGGCGTGCGCGCCAACGTCACGCTCGCCTCGCTGTCGCGCCACGCGCGCGCGGGCCTGATGTCGCGGGCGGCCGAGCTCGCCACCACGCGCGACTTCGGCGGTCGCCTCCGGGTGAAGGCCGCCCATTGGGAACAGCGCGTCGGCGAGCTCTCCGGCGGCAACCAGCAGAAGGTGGTGCTGGCGAAATGGCTGGCGACGCGTCCGCGCGCGCTGGTGCTCGACGAGCCGACCAAGGGCGTCGACGTCGGCGCCAAGGCCGCCGTCCACCGCTTCGTGGCCGAACTGGCCTCGTCCGGGCTGGCCGTGATCCTCGTCTCCTCCGAGCTGCCCGAGGTGCTCGGCCTGTCCGACCGCATCGTCGTCATGCGCGAGGGGAGGATCGCCGCCACCTTCTCGCGCGCCGAGGCCACGCCCGCCGCCGTGCTGCGGGCGGCGTCGGGCCTCGTCGCGGAGGCCGCCGCGTGATCGGCCGGCGAGAGGCGGCGCTCGCCGCCATCCTCGTCGCGCTGGTGCTGGCGGTGGGCCTGCGCGCGCCCGAATTCCTGTCGCCCGCCAGCCTCGTGGGCGCGCTCGCCGACACCGGACCGCTCGTCATGCTGGCGCTGGCGCAGACCTGCGTCATCCTCACGCGCGGCATCGACCTCTCCGCCGCCTCGAACCTCGCGCTCACCGGCATGG
>JAGWKJ010000200.1 GCA_028865375.1 Hyphomicrobiales bacterium
CGCGCGCCTTGCGCTCGAAGGCGGGCAAGGCGGTCTATGTCGCCGTCCACGCCAATCACGCGCGCGAACTGACGCCCGACGCGGCGGCCGCCTGCGCGCGGTTGATCGAGGACGGCGGCGCGGCGCTGGTGAGCCAGAGCGTGCTGCTGCGCGGCGTCAACGACAGCGTGGAGGCGCTCGACGCGCTGATGCGCGCGTTCCTCGCCGCGCGGATCAAGCCCTATTACCTGCACCATCTCGACCGCGCGCCGGGCACGTCGCATTTCCGCGTGCCGGCCGACGAGGGCCGCGCGCTGATGCGCGCGCTGCGCCGGCGCCTGAGCGGGCTCGCGATGCCGACCTACGTCGTCGACCTGCCCGGCGGCGGCGGCAAGGCGCCGCTCGGGCCGGCCTATTTCGACGGCGACCGCGCCGAGGATCTCTTCGGCGCGACGCGATCGTTCGACGGCGGATGAACGCCAAGTCGGCGAGCGCCGGAACGCAGGAGGAAGCGCTGCGATTTCGACGCGCGATCGGCTTCACGCTCTTGGGCCTGTGGTCTCTTTGGGTCGGGCCGGCGGCGGCGCAGTCCGCGGCGACCTTTTCGGTCTCGGGCGACCAAGCGCTCTCCTACCCCGCCTCGATCCAATACCTGCCCGACGAGCACGTCACCGTCCTGCCCGCGGCCGGGCCCGCCGCCGCGCGCGCGGTGGACGCGCCGCGGGATTTCTTCGTGGCGATGTCCAACCGGGTCGGGGCCGCCCATTGGGGCGATGCGTTCGTCCTGCGGAGTTCCGATTTCCGGCATTTCGATTTCGCGCCGGGCTTCGGCGACGCGCGACGCGGCCACGCCGTTTTCTGGCCCGCCCATCCCGCCGGCGGAAGCTGCGCCCATCCCGGCGTCACCCATTTCGACGAGCAATATGCCGCGCCGGGCTCGGTGGTGCAGGACCCGACCCTGCCGCCGGGAAACCTCATCATGGTCTATGAGGCCGAGATCCATTGCCCGCAATCTTCCAAGGGCATGGCGGCGGGTTGGGTCTCGATCGGGATCGCGCGTTCTGCCGACGGCGGCAGGAGCTGGCCGCCGCCGGTCGCGCAAAAGGGATACGAGGGGGATTGGCTCGAATACGGCGACGGTCGCTATGCCGGCGTCACGCTGCCCGGAGCGCCCCCGAAAAAGGCCTTCGACGCGTTCTACGGCGACGCGCTGCCCAGCGCGTTCGTCGACGACCGCGACCCCACGGGCCAGTTCTACCTCTACGTCGCCTACCAGTTCACCGGCGCGCCCGGCGCCGAGGCCGACGCACGCATCCACGTCGCGCGCGCCTGGCTCGGCGACCGCTCCGGCCATCGGGAGTCCGGCCAATTGCATTTCTTCAAATGGCGCGCCGGCGGATGGACGCAGAAGGGTCGCGGCGGGTCGGAGGACGGCGCGAGCCCGCCGTGCGGCGCCAGCTACGGCGAGGGCGGCCCCCAGATCGCCTATGACGACGCGCTGCGACGTTACGTGATGACGTTCGTCTGCACGACCTACGTCTGCCCCTCGCCGGGCAAGTGCGAGGCGACGGAGGATTCGCTGTTTTTCGCGACGGCCACCAGTCTCGCGAAGCAGGATTGGTCGCCCGCTCGGAAGATCGAACGATCGACCTACCGGCGCGTGAACCGACCCGACGGCGGGTGGATCGTGGACGGCGGCTATCCGTCCTTCGTGTCGCCCGGTTGCAAGCCTGGACATCTCGGGCTGACGGGAAGCGTGTTCCTCCTGAAGGGCGATCCGCTGGGCGACCGCCGGTTCGTCTCGCGGTCGTTCGCGATCAAGCCGGCGGCGCCGTGGGTCGCCGACCCGGCGGCGTCCGCGAACGGTTGCGAGCGGAACTGACGGCGCCGGCGGGGACGGACGCGAAAACGCGCCCGCCCCGTCCGTCTCTCACGCCTCGTTCTGGTCCTTCATCAGGAAGATCGCGGCCAGCGTCGCGACCGCCCAGAACAGCAGGCTGCCGGTGACCACCGTCGGGTCGGTCGCGGAGCCCGCTAGCCCGAAGACCTTGGTGCCCCACAGCGCCACCACCAGCGCCACGGCCTGGAGGCCGATCACCAGCGGCGCATTGGCGACCTTCATGGGCCGCACCGCGCCGTCGCCCGCGTCGATGTCGCGGCCGGTGTAGTCCTTCAGCCGCCAGGTCGCCGCGATCGTGATCGCCGAGCAAACCGCGATGTAGACCGCGATCGCGTAGGGCGTCTTGTAGAAGCCGTAGAGCATGGTGGCCACGAGGGGCGCCGGCCCGCCCGCGAACACCGAGGCGAGCTGGTAGCCCATCGAGGCGCCGCTGTAGCGCAGCCGCGGCGGGAAGCTCTCCGCGATCATCGCCGCCTGCGGCCCGTATTGCATGTCGTGGGGGATCAGCGACAGCACGATCGCGATCGCGATCAGCGTGCCGTTTCCGGTGCTCAGCATGCCGTAATAGGCGAAGCCGTAGAGCGCGATCAGCGCCGAGCCGATCGCGTACATGCGCTTGCGGCCGATGCGGTCGGAGATCGCGCCGAACAGCGGGTTCGACACGAAGGAGACCGCCGACGCGCCCATCACCGCCCACAGGGCCAGCGTCGGTGGCTGCTTCATCACCACCGTGACGAAGAAACCGACGAAGGCCGTGAAGATGTAGAACGGCGTCTGCTCGGACATGCGGGCGTAGGCGCTGAGCAGGATCTCCGGCCAATGGCTGGCGATCACCTCGCTGGCGGGCGCGACGGCGACCTTGTTCTCGCCCTGCACGCGGGCGAACACCGGCGTCTCGAGGATGCCGAGCCGGATCCACAGGCCCAGCGCCACCAGCATGATCGACAGGCCGAACGGCCAGCGCCAGCCCCAGACGAGGAACTGGTCACCCGACAGCTTGGTGAAGATCAGCACGGCGAGGTTGGCGAGCATCAGGCCCGCCGGCACGCCGAACTGCGGCCAAGCGGCGAGGAAGCCGCGGTTTTGGTTGGTGCGCGCCCATTCCATCGACAGCAGCACCGAGCCGCCCCATTCGCCGCCGACGCCCACGCCCTGCACGAAGCGCAGCACGGTCAGGATCACGGCGCCCCAGACGCCGATCGACGAATAATCGGGCACGAAGGCGACGAGGAAGGTCGCGATGCCCATGATGAGCAGGGTCGAGACCAGCGTCGCCTTGCGGCCGATGCGGTCGCCGAAATTGCCGAATATGTAAGCCCCGATCGGCCGCGACAGGAAGCCGACGGCGTAGATGCCGAACGCGCTCAGCGTGCCGTTGAGCGGGTTCTCCTGCGGGAAGAACAGCTTGTTGAACACCGTGCCGGTGACGACGATGTAGAGGAAGAAGTCGTACCATTCGATGGCGGTGCCAACGGTGGCGGCGAACACCGCCTTGGTAAGTTGCCTCTGGTGTTCGGCGTCGCTCATGGGCGATGTCGATGCGGTGGTGGCGGACATGGGTTCCCTCCCGGTTCCGGTCCGGTCTGCGCCGGATCTTCGGATCGCGGGCAGGATAGGCGCAAAGTCGCATCCGGTAAACGGGCCGGGCGGGGCGGGGCGGGGCCGGACCGGGTCGCTCTCCCCCTCCCGCGAGGCGGCCGTCGCCGCTATAAGCCGGCGCGATGGACTCGCCCCCCGCCCCGAACGACGCCGCCGGCGCGACGCCGATGATCGCGCAATATCTGGAGATCAAGGCGGCCAATCCGGATTGCCTGCTGTTCTACCGGATGGGCGATTTCTACGAATTGTTCTTCGACGACGCGGAGGCCGCCTCGCGCACGCTGGGCATCGCGCTGACCAAGCGCGGCAAACACCGCGGCCTCGACATCCCGATGTGCGGCGTGCCGGTCGAGCGCG
Organism: Hyphomicrobiales bacterium; assembly: GCA_028865375.1. Lineage (GTDB taxonomy): Bacteria > Pseudomonadota > Alphaproteobacteria > Rhizobiales > Beijerinckiaceae > JAGWKJ01. Next base: position 3,836 of record JAGWKJ010000200.1, read on the forward strand.
CCGACGACTACCTCCAGCGCCTGATCGCGCGCGGCCACCGCGTCGCGGTCTGCGAGCAGATGGAAGATCCCGCGCTCGCGCGGAAGCGCGGGCCCAAGGCGGTGGTGAGGCGCGACGTGACGCGGCTCGTCACGCCGGGCACCATCACCGAGGAGCGCCTGCTCGAACCCGGCCGCGCCAACCTGCTGGTCGCGCTCGCCTCGCCGCGGGGCGATGGCGCGGGCCTCTTCGGCCTCGCGGCGGTCGACGTCTCGACCGGCGCGCTCACCCTGTGCGAGGCCGCCCTCGACGCGCTGGGCGCCGAGATCGCCCGGCTCGACCCGGCCGAGATCGTGGCATCCGATTCCCTGCTGGCCGACGAGGCAGTCCGCGCCGCGCTTTCGGTCGCGCGCGCGGCGCCCACCGCCGTCGGCCGCGACGCGCCTGCGCCCGAGGCGGCCGCGCGCGCGCTGGCCGAGCGCTACGGCGTCGCCTCGCTCGACGGCTTCGGGGCCTTCGGCGGCGCGGAACTGTCGGCGGCGGGCCTGCTGCTGCGCTACGTCGACCGCACGCAGGTCGCCGAGCGACCCGACCTCGCGCCGCCGCGCAAGCGGGCGCGCGGCGAAGGGATGGAGATCGACGCCGCCACGCGCGCCAACCTCGAACTCGTGCGCGCGCAGGGCGGCGGCGCGGAGGGATCGCTGCTGGCCGCGCTCGACCGCACCGTCACGGCGCCCGGCGCGCGCCTGCTGGCCGAGCGGATCGCCGGTCCGCTCGCCGACCTCGCCGCCATATCGGCGCGGCACGACGCGGTCGGGGCGCTGGCGGCGGCGCGCGACGCCCGCGCGCGCCTGCGCAAGACCTTGCGCGCGGCGCCCGACGGATTGCGCGCGCTGGGGCGCCTGTCG
>JAGWKJ010000201.1 GCA_028865375.1 Hyphomicrobiales bacterium
GCGCGGCGCGGAAATCCGGCTGCACGTCGAGCCAGCGTTTGGCCTCCAGTTCGTCGAGCGTGCCGTGGCCGGACTTGCGCAAGGTCCAGTCGGCCAGCTCGCGCGGCGACATGTCGAAGCCGGGATGCCGCGCGCCGACGCGCCGGGCCAGCGCCGACAGGAAATCGTGGTTCGACCGGCATTCGCCCGGCGCCTCGCAGGCCTTGGCGCCCGGCATGACGTGCTGATGCCCGCCGCCCTGGTAGAGGTCGTCGTGCTCGTGGAACATGGTGGCGGGCAGCACGACATCGGCGTAGGCGGCGGTGTCGGTGAGGAAATGTTCGTGGACGACCGTGAACAGGTCGTCGCGCGCGAGGCCGCGCTTCACCTTCTCCTGGTCGGGCGCGACGCAGGCGGGGTTGGTGTTCTGCACCAAGAGCGCCATCACCGGCGGCCCGCCGCGCAAGGCTTCGGTCTCGCCGGTCAGCACGGCGCCGATGCGCGACTGGTCGAGCCGGCGCACCTCCGGATCGCGCGCGTCGAGTCCCTCGATCATCGTCTTGTCCCAGCCGAAGATGCCGCTGTTGGAATGGAAGGCGCCGCCGCCCTCGTGCGCCCAGGCGCCCGTGACGACGGGCACGCAAGAGGCCGCGTGCATCGCCGCGGCGCCGTTGCGCTGGCGCGTGAAGCCATAACCGAGGCGGAAGAAGCTGCGCTTGCGCGCGCCCACGAGCCGCGCGAATTCCTCGATCCGCGCGGCGGCGAGGCCCGTGATCGCGGCCGCCCAGTCCGGCGTGCGCGAGGCCACGTGCGCTTCGAGCCCGGCCGGATCGTCGGCATATTTCGCCATGTAATCCCGGTCGGCCAGACCGTCGCGGAAAAGGACGTGCATGACGGCGCAGGCGAGCGCGGCGTCGGTGCCGGGCCGCACCGTCAGCGCGAGGTCGGCCTGGCGCATGGTGTCCGTGTCGTAGACGTCGACGACCACGATCTTGGCGCCGCGTTCCTTGCGGGCGCGGATCGCGTGGGTCATGACGTTGACTTGGGTGGCCACCGCGTTGGTGCCCCAGATGACGACGCAATCGGACTTCGCCATCTCGCGCGGGTCGGCGCCGCGCAGCTTGCCGGCGCCCACCAACCAGCCGGGCCAGGCGGTGTTGACGCAGATCGTGGACTGCATCCCGGAGTAGCGCTTCACGTTGGCGAGGCGCTCGATGCCGTCGCGCATCACGAGGCCCATCGTGCCGGCGTAATGATAGGGCCAGATCGCCTGCGCGCCGTGTTCGCGCTCGATGCGCAGGAAGCGCTCGGCGATTTCGTCGAGCGCCTCTTCCCATCCGATCCTCTCGAAGCGGCAGCTTCCCTTGGGGCCGGCGCGACGCATGGGATGCAGCAGGCGATCGGGATGGTTGGCCCGTTCGGCATAGCGCGCGACCTTCGCGCAAACGACGCCCGCCGTGTAGCTCTGCGCTTGCGCGCCGCGCACGCGGCCGAGCCGGCCGCCGACGATCTCGAGGTCGAGCGAGCAGGCCGACGGGCAATCGTGCGGGCAGGTGGAGGGCGCGGTGCGGACGGGGAACGGGGCGTTCATGGCGACAGGCTAGCGCGCGTGGAGATTTTGCGCCACGCTCGCGAGCGCCTGCGGATAGAGCCGATGCTCCTGCGCCAGCACCCGGGCGGCCAGCGTCTCCTCGGTGTCGCCGGGCAGCACTGGCACGCGCGCTTGCGCGATCGGAGCGCCTTCGTCGAGGCCCGGCGTCACCCAATGCACCGTGCAGCCGTGCTCGGCGACCCCCGCTTCGAGCGCGCGGCGATGGGTGTGCAAGCCGCGGAATTGAGGCAGCAGCGAGGGATGCACGTTGATCATGCGGCCGGCGCGGCGTTCGACGAAGCCGGCCGACAGCACGCGCATGAAGCCCGCCAGCGCGACCAGATCGACGCCATGGGCGTCGAGCGCGACGTCGAGCGCCGCATCGAACGCCTCGCGCGAGGCGAACGCCTTGTGATCGACGACCTCGGTCGCGACGCCGGCCCGGCGCGAGAAGTCGAGCCCGGCCGCATCGGGCCGGTTCGATAGCACCAGCGCGATCATGAACGGGCAATCGGGCGCGCGCGCCGCCTCGACGAGCGCCTGCATGTTGGAGCCACGTCCGGAAATCAGCGCGGCGACGCGGACGCGCGCGCGGTCCGTCATGTCGCGAGGCGGCCGCGATAGGCCACGCGCTCCGCCGCGCCGTCCGCCGCGACGATGCGACCGATCCGCGCCGGCGCCTCGCCCGCGTCGCGCAGCGCGCGTTCGGCTTCCTCGACGCGCCCCGCCGCGACGACGACCACCATGCCGATCCCGCAATTGAAGGTGCGGAGCATCTCGCGCTCGGCGACGCCGCCGGCGCTGGCGAGCCAGCCGAACACGGGGGGCGGGGCGAAGGAGGACAGGTCGATCTCCACGCCGAGGCCGTCCGGCAACACGCGCGGAAGGTTGTCGGGAAAGCCGCCGCCGGTGACGTGGGCGAGCGCGCGGATGGCGTCGGTTCTGGCGAGCGCGGCCAGCAGCGGCTTCACGTAGAGGCGGGTCGGGGTCAGCAGCGCGCGCGCCAGAGTCGCGCCCGGCGCGAAGGGGCAGGGCGCGTCCCACGCCAGCCCCTCGCGCGCGACGATGCGGCGCACGAGCGAGAAGCCGTTGGAATGCACGCCCGACGAAGCGAGGCCGAGCAGGACGTCGCCCTCCGCCACGCCCCTCGGCAGCAGGCGGCCGCGTTCGGCCGCGCCCACCGCGAAGCCCGCGAGGTCGTAATCGCCCTTGGCGTAGAGGCCGGGCATTTCGGCCGTCTCGCCGCCGATCAGCGCGCAGCCGGATTCCCGGCAACCTTTCGCGATGCCCGCCACGATCTCGGCGCCGACGGCGGGATCGAGCTTTCCGGTGGCATAATAGTCCAGGAAGAACAGCGGTTCGGCGCCCTGCACGACGAGGTCGTTGACGCACATCGCCACGAGGTCGATTCCCACCGTGTCGTGAATGCCGCTCTCGATGGCGATCTTGACCTTGGTGCCGACGCCGTCGTTGGCGGCGACCAGGATCGGATCCTTGAACCCGGCCGCCTTGAGGTCGAACAGGCCGCCGAAGCCGCCGATCTCGGCGTCGGCGCCGGGTCGGCGCGTCGCGCGCACAAGCGGCTTGATGCGCTCCACCATCGCGTTGCCGGCGTCGATGTCGACCCCCGCGTCGGCATAGGAGAGCGGCGACATGTCGCGCGCGGGCGCGTCCGGCTTCGTCATGGGCGGGGCATAGACGCGGCGCGCCGATGCGGCAAGTTCCGGCGAAACTTGACCCCGCGGTCCCCTCGGCCTACGTCCGGCCCGCCAGTCGGCCGGGCGGCCGCTCCCGCGAGGGAGAGGAAAGTCCGGGCTCCACGGAGACACGGCGCCGGACAACGTCCGGCGGGGGCGACCCCAGGGACAGCGCCACAGAAAACGGACCGCCGGCCATCCGGCCGGTCAGGGTGAAAAGGTGCGGTAAGAGCGCACCGCGGACGCGGCGACGCGGACGGCATGGCAAGCCCCGCCGGGAGCAAAACCGAATAGGGACGACAGGCGGCGCAAGCCGTGGAGCCCGTTTCCGGGCGGTCGTCCGGGTTGGTCGCATGAGGCGCCCGGCGACGGGCGTCCCAGAGGAATGGCCGCCGGCGCGGGGGCGACTCCGCGCGCACAGAACCCGGCTTATAGGCCGACTGGCGCTTTCTCCCGCTCCACGGACGGGAGACGGCCGCGTTTCAACCATCTCTTAACCCTAAGAACCCCACAAGAAGGTTCCGCAACGCCCGACGACCCCCTTGGACAGCCCGACGCCGACATGGCCCGACCGATGGCCGAAACCTTGGCTCGACCCGCGCGCGCCGCGACCGGCCCCCGGCCGTCGGCGACGGCGCGGCGTCGTCGCGCGACCGCGCCCGGGAGCGCGCGCGCCATGAACCCGCGCCACGTCTCCGTATTGCGCGACGAAGCGGTCGCCGCGCTTGCGCTCGGCGCAGGCGCGCGCGCGCTCGACGGCACGTTCGGCGCCGGAGGCCATGCGCGCGCGATCCTCGACGCCGCGCCCGGCGTGCGCGTGCTCGCTCTCGACCGCGATCCGGCGGCGATCGCGGCGGGACGGGCGATGGAGGCGGAATTCGCCGGACGGCTCGAACTGGCCGAGGCGCGCTTCGGCGACCTGCTCGGCGTGGCGCGTGCGCGCGGCTTCCTTCCGCTCGACGCGGTGCTGCTCGACGTCGGCGTGTCGTCGATGCAGCTCGACCAGCCGGAGCGCGGCTTCTCTTTCCGCGCCGACGGCCCGCTCGACATGCGCATGGGTGCGACGGGGACGACCGCCGCCGACCTCGTCAACGGGCTGCCGGAAGCGGAACTCGCCGACCTGCTCTACGAGTTCGGCGAAGAGCCGGCGTCGCGGCGCATCGCGCGTGCGATCTGCGCCGACCGCGTCGCGGTTCCATTCACCCGCACCGCGCCGCTCGCGGCGATGATCGCGCGCGTCGCGCCCGGCAGGCCCGGCGGCGCGCATCCCGCCACGCGCAGCTTCCAAGCGCTGCGAATCGCCGTCAACGACGAGCTCGGCGAGTTGGCCCGCGCGCTCGAAGGCGCGGAGGCGGCGCTCGCGCCCGGCGGCGTGTTGGCGGTGGTGACGTTCCATTCACTCGAGGATCGGCTGGTGAAGCGG
>JAGWKJ010000202.1 GCA_028865375.1 Hyphomicrobiales bacterium
GCGGCCAACGGCGCGAAAATTCGCTCCCAACATGGACGCTTCTCCCAGCGATCCAGGCCGTGGATCGGCCTTTCTTTATGTGATATAATGCATGTTTAGATCACCTTCGCAAGCATCGCTTTTCCACAAGATGCATTTTAATGCATATTCGTGCCCGCCGCTTGTCAGCTCGCCAACCGTCCGGCTTCCCAGCCGAGGATGGCGCGCTTGCGCGTCAGGCCCCAATGATAGCCCGTGAGCGCGCCCGTCTTGCCGAGCGCGCGATGGCACGGCACCACGAAGGAGATCGGGTTGCGCCCGACGGCCGCCCCGACCGCGCGCGCCGCCTTCGGCTTGCCGACGTTGGCGGCGATGTCGGAATAGGCGACCGCCCGGCCCATCGGCACGCGAAGCAGGCGCTCCCAGACCGCGATCTCGAAATCCGAGCCGATCAGCACTACGCGCAACGGCCGGTCGGCGCGCCAGCTCGCGGGGTCGAACACGCGCGTGGCGTAGGGACGCGTCGCAGCCGCGTCTTCGGCGAACGAGGCGCGCGGCCAGCGTGCGCGCATGTCGGCGAGCGCGGCGGCCCGGTCGCCCGCCTCGACGAAGCCGAGGCCGGCCAGTCCGCGCGGCGCGACGACGAAGATGCCCTCGCCGAACGGCGTCGGATGGAACCCGTGGCGCAGCGCGAGGCCCTCGCCGCCGCGCTTCCATTCGCCCGGGCTCATCGCCTCGTGGGCGACGAACAGGTCGTGCAGCCGGCCGGGGCCCGACAGGCCGAGGTCGAGCGCCGCGTCGAGCAGGCTCGCGCCCCCGCGCAGCATGGCGCGCGCGCGGTCGATCGTCACGGCCTGCAGGAAGTCCTGCGGGGTGAGGCCGGCGTAGCGGCGGAACAACGCGCGCAGCCGCGGCGGCGTCAGCCCGACATGGGCGGCGAGCGCGTCCGAATCGGGCCGGCGGGCGGGCTCGCCCAGCGCATATTCGATGGCGTCGCGGACGCGGGCGTAATCGGCGAGCGCGTCGGCGGGGGACGAGGCTTCGAGGGCGTTTGTCATGCCGCGACACTCGCGCGCCCGCCGCGCCGGCGCCACCCGAAAACGCGAGGTCTCACGCGAACCGCGGGCCGCGCTTGGCCTGCGCCAGCGCCGAGGCCAGGTCGCGCGCGACCTCGGCCTTCTGGTCGGCGCCTAGGAAGCGCGCGAACTCGACGCGGCGCGCGCGTTCGGCGAAGGCGAGCTTCTGCACGCCGAACTCGGGATGTTCATCGCGCTCGAACCGCACCCACAGCGGATTGAAGCGCCATTCGCGACGTTCGCCCTTTTGCGACACTTTCGCCAGCGACACCTCGAACGGCGTCACGCGCAAGTCTTCGTGCGCGCGCGCCTGGTCGTAGGACAGGCGGAACGCGAGCCAGACGCCGAACACGTCGAGCCCGAGGAAACCGACGATCGGCCAAGCATGGGCGAGGAAGAACGGCGTCGACCAGATCGCGCTGGCGATTCCGGTGAAGGCCATCAGGAAGCGGAAGCCGCGCCGCGACAGCGAACGATGCGGCGACAACCGCGCGGCATAGAGCGTGCCGGGGGACGTCGCGGCGGCGTCCGAAGCAGCGTCCAAGTCGGCGTCCCGGTCGGCGGTCATGCCGGCATTGGCGCGCCGCGGCGGGGCCGAGTCAAGCGCCCTCGGGCCAAGCGCGGCGAGGTCGGGCCCCGCCGCGCGCCTTGGTTCAGTCGATCAGGTAGCGGAAGCCGACGCGCACTTCCTTGTCGTCGACCGTCGCCTGGCTGCCGCCGGGATGCGCGATCGTCGGGGGAACCGGGAAGGTGCCGAGGTTCAGGTAGCGCACGCCCACGTCCAGCTTGGCGTTGCGGCTGAAGTCGTAGGTGACGCCGGCCATCAGGTCCCACGCGAAGTTGAATTTCGTCGTGGACTTCGCCGTGTACCAATTCTGCGGACCGAAGGCCACGGGCGTGGTCGTTCCGGGGACGACCGGGTTCACGGTGCAGGCGCAGCCGGGATCGTACCAGGTCGAGCCCGCCGCGGCCGTCAGGTTGGCGGCATAGGCGGCGCCGGCGGCCGTGTAATAGTTCTGCCAATAGCTGCCTTGCAGGCGCGCGATGCCCGCGCCCGCGCCGACGTAAGGCGTCACGCCCCACCAATCGCCGAGATCGACGTAGCCGTTGAGCAGCGTGTGCAGGCGACCGAAGGACGAACCGCCCTGGGGCGTGCAAGTCCCGCCGGTGGCCGCCCAGACATACGACCCGGCGGTCGGACCCGCGGTCAAAGCGGAGACGCAGGTCACCGCGGTCGAGGCGCCGCCGGCGAAGCTCGACGTTTTCGTCTGCACGCCGCCGAAGTCCCAGTCGACGCGCAGGTAATTGCCGTATTGGTAACCGAAGCCGACGTCGCCGCCCAAGCCGCTGCCCGAAATCTTGCCCGAGCCGTCCCCGCCGACCCGCGTGATGGAGCCGACGCCGAAATCGGCGTCGCCGCGGATGTACCAGCCCGTGCCGTAGGTTTGGGGCACGTCGGAGGCGGCGAAAGTCGCCGGCGCGTCGCCGGCGAACGGACCGCCGCCGCCCCGCATGTCGGCGGCGCGCGCCGCCGGCGCCGAGGCGCAGATCGCCCGCGCGAGGAGCGGCGTCGCGACGCGACGGGCGACGGCCTTGAAGCCGATGGCCTGGAAATCGATGGCCTGGAAATCGAACTTCATGGATGCCCCCGATGCCCTCGGCGCGTCGTCGCCTTCACCGGGAAATCTTCGCAAAACAAGGTTACCGGCGACTTAATCGGCGGACGTTTTTGGTATCCGAAACGAAAACGCCGGCCCGCGAGGGCCGGCGTCGAAGCGATGCGGTCGGATCGGTCAGTAACGGCTGACGATCGGCGCCGGCGGAGGCGGCGGCGGATAGTCGCCGGCCAGCAGCCAACGAAGGCCGACCCGCACGTCGTGTTCGTGCGCGGCGATCGCGAAGCCCGGATAGGTTACGCCGCACAGGCAATTGTCGGCGCCGGTCTTGGCCTTGCCCATGTCGATGTAGCGATAGCCGATGTCCATCTTCAGGTTCTGCGTCACGTCGAACGACAGGCCGGCCATCAAGGCCCAGGCGAAGCTGTAGTTGGTCGCCGCCGAGACCGGATTGTAGAGGACCACGGCGCTCGGGCCGCCCGTCACGCCGCCGCCCGTCGTCAGGCCCGTGCCGGCGGCCACGTTGGCGCCGTTGTCGAGGAAGCCGTCCGTCGTGTGGCGCGCGATGCCGACGCCCGCGCCCACGTAGGGGGAGATGCCGTACCACGTGCCGACGTCGGCATACGCGTTCAACATCAGCGCCTGCGTGTGAACTTCGCCGTTGAAATGGTCCTGGTAGTATTGGCAGGAGCCGGTCGTGCCGCCGACGACGCAGGGCGTGGTCGTCGAATTGAACAGCTGCGTCGTGACGCCGTTGCCCGATTGCGATCCGTGCAGCTCCGCCGTCACGTCGGCCCGCAGCCACGAATTGAACTGATAGCCGGCGCCCACGTCGGCGAAGGCGTCGCCGGTCAGGTATTCTTGGTTGAACCCGTCGAGCACCGTGGCGAAGCCGGCGGGCGGCGTCGCCGCCGGCCCGGTCCAAGTCGTCGTGTTCGACACCGCGACGCCGAGGTCGCCGCGGATGTACCAGCCCGAATCGCCGCCCATGGACATGGGCGCGACGGCCGGCGCGGCCGGCAGCGCCGGCGGAGGAGGAAGCAGGTCGGCCGCGTGCGCCGCGCCCGCCAGGCCGGCCAGCACGGCGCCGGCGAAAAAGAGGGGCGAGAACTTGCCCATGGAAAATCCCTTCGTTGGCCGGCCGCCGCGAGGGGCGCCGACGAGACGAAGGGAACTTCGCAGTGTTTCCTTAAAGACGACTTAACCCTGTTCGTTAGGGTTGACGGACCGTTCGCGCGGCTTCACGCCGCCGCGCTGCGTGCGACTTCCGCGCACACGTCGGCGACCACGCCCTCGACCAGGGCGCGGTCCTCGGCTTCCGCCATCACGCGGATGACGGGCTCGGTGCCCGACGCGCGGATCACGAGGCGGCCCTCCGCGCCGAGCCGGCTTTGCGCGTCCGCGATCGCCTTCTTCACGCGCTCGTCGCGCAACGGCTCGCCGCCCGCGAAGCGCACCGAGCGCAGCACTTGGGGCACCGGCTCGAAGCGCGCGCAGACCTCGCTCGCCGGCCGGCCCTCGCGGCGCAGCACCGCGAGCACTTGCAGCGCGGCGACGAGGCCGTCGCCCGTGGTCGCGTAATCGGAGAAGATGAGGTGGCCGGATTGCTCGCCGCCGAAGTTGAAGCCGCCCTCGCGCATCCGCTCCAGCACGTGGCGGTCGCCCACCGGCGTGCGTTCCAGCCCCAGGCCGAGCGCACGCAGGTGGCGCTCGAGGCCGAGGTTCGACATCACCGTGGAGACGATCGCGGGCTTTGCGAGGCGGCCGTCGCGCCGCCAGCTGTCGGCGATCACCGCCATGATCTGGTCGCCGTCGACGACCTTGCCCTTTTCGTCGACCACGATCAGCCGGTCGGCGTCGCCGTCGAGCGCGATGCCCACGTCGGCGCGCAGCTCCAGCACCCGGCGAGCCAGCGCCTCGGGCGCGGTCGAGCCGACGTCGCGGTTGATGTTGAGGCCGTCGGGATCGACGCCGATCTTGAACACTTCGGCGCCGAGTTCCCA
>JAGWKJ010000203.1 GCA_028865375.1 Hyphomicrobiales bacterium
TGTCGCCAGCGCGACGCCGCCCGCGGTGGCCGCCATGCCGGCGACCTGGAGCGGCGTCAGCCGTTCGCCGAACAGGAGCCAGGCCTGCAACGCGGCCGTCGGCGGCACGAGGAAGATCAGCTGCGCCTGCCGCGTCACGGCGCCGTGCCGGATCAGCAGCAGCATCAGCGCGATCGCGCCGACCGAGAGCGCCAGCACCGACCACGCGAGCACGGCGACCATGGTCGCGTTCCACTCGATCCGCATCGGCTCCAGCAGCGCGGCGGCCGGCGCCATGACCGCCAGCGCGCCGACGTATTGCAGCGTCGCGATCGCCCGCAGGTCGCCCGACGCGAGGTACCGCTTCTGGTGGAACGCGCCCGCCGTCACCGCCGCCATGCCCGCGAGGTTGATCGCCACCGCGCCGAGCGCGCCGCGCAGCTCGCCCGCTCCGAGCCGCGACAATTGCGGCCACAGCACCGCCAGCAGGCCGGCGAAGCCGAGCGCGACCCCCGCCTTGGCGCGACCGCCCATGCGCTCGCCCAGCAACCGGGGCGCGAGCGCGGCGGTGGCGAGCGGCTGCGTGGCGGCGAGCAGCGCGGAGATCGAGGCGGGCAATCCGTGGCGAACCGCGGTCCAGACGCCGCCGAGGTAGGTCGCGTGGATCAGCGCGCCCGACAGCAGCGCGTGGCCGATCGCGGCGGGCCGGCGCGGCCAGGCGGCGCGGGTGGCGAGCGCGATCGCGCCCATCGCGGCCAGCGCGCCGGCGAAGCGCACGGCGAGGAACGTCAGCGGGTCGGCATAGGCCGCGCTGTAGCGCGCCACGATCCAGCCCGTCGACCACAGCAGCACGAACGCCCACGGCGCGGCGGCGTCGAAGGCCGCCGCGCGTCCGGACGCGCCTTGCGAAGCGCCTCGGGACGCGGCCCGCGCGCTCACGCGGCGGATTTCCTCGCGGACCTGCGCCGCGCGATGCGCGACACGAGATCGGCGAGGTCGCTCGTCACGGCGTCGAAGCTCTCGCCCTCGGTCGCCGCCGCGCCCGGCGCCGTCACCAGCGCGGTCGCCATGCCGGCCGCGCGCGCAGTGGCGAGGTTGCGCGGCAGGTCGTCGAACAGCGCGGCGCGCGCGGGGACGACGCCGCTCGCCGCCACGAAGCGCGCGAAGCCCTCGGGCCGGTGCTTGGGCGTGCAGCCGAGCGCCACGATGTCATAGGCGTCCTCGAACAGGCCATCGAGGCCGAGCCGGCGCGCGGTCTCGAACGCATGAGCGCGCGAACCGTTGGTGAGGATCATCCGCCGGCCTGGCAGCGCGGAGATGGCGGCGGCGAGCGCCGGATCGGGCGCGAGACCGTCGCGGTCGATCGAATGGGCGAATTCGAGGAAGTCGGTCGGGTCGATGGCGTGGGATTCGACGAGGCCCGCCAGCGTCGTGCCGTGCGTGGCGTACCAATGCTTTTGCAGCGCCCTCGCGGACAGCCCGTCGACCCCCAGATAATCCGCCACCCATTGCGTGATCCGCATGTCGATCTGCGGCCCGAGGCCCGCCGAGGTCGGATAGAGCGTGTCGTCGAGGTCGAACACCCAAGCGTCGACCACGTCGAAACGCGCGAGGCCGTCCGCCGCGACGGCGGCGGCAGGGGCGAGGTCTTCGGCGGGGCGTCGTTTCATGGGCGTCGCTACAAGTTACGGGACGTCGAATCGCCTTTCTAACCCATCGTCGCGACGGCGACACGAATTCTCGCGCCGCGGGCCAGGCGAGCCTTGCGCTCGGCTGCGGCCGCGCCATACTGGCCCGAAAGCGTTTTCGGTCCTGTTCTCGGCCCAAGGGGGGAAGCCATGATCCGCGACGTCGCGACGACGCCGTTCGACGACCAGAAGCCGGGCACGTCGGGACTTCGCAAGAAGACCGCGGCCTTCATGGTCCCGCGCTACGTCGAGAATTTCGTGCAGGCGATCTTCGACGCCGAGCCGGGGCTGGCCGGCGGCACGCTGGTGGTGGGCGGCGACGGCCGCTATTTCAACCGCGAGGCGATCCAGACGACGATCAGGCTCGCCGCCGGCGCAGGCGTGGCACGCGTCCTGGTGGGCAAGGGCGGCATCCTGTCGACGCCGGCGGCCTCCTGCGTCATCCGCGCGCGCGGCGCCAAGGGCGGCGTGATCCTGTCGGCGAGCCACAACCCGGGCGGGCCGGACGGCGACTTCGGCATCAAGTTCAACGGCGCCAACGGCGGCCCGGCGCCCGAAAAGGTCACCGACGCCATCCACGCGCGCACGAAATCGATCGCGCGCTATCGCATCTCCGACGCGCCCGACGTCGACCTCGACGCGATCGGCGAGACGCGCGTCGAGGGCATGACCGTCGAGGTGATCGATCCGGTCGAGGACTATCTCGCGCTGATGGGCCGGCTGTTCGACTTCGCCGCCATCCGCGCGCTGTTCGCGTCGGGCTTCACGATGCGGTTCGACGCGATGCACGCGGTGACGGGTCCCTACGCCAAGGCGATCCTCGAGCGCACGCTGGGCGCGCCGGCGGGCACGGTCGTCAACGCGGTTCCGCTGCCCGATTTCGGCGGCGGTCACCCGGACCCCAACCTCACGCACGCCAAGGAGCTCGCCGACCTGATGGCGTCCGACAAGTCGCCCGACTTCGGCGCGGCGTCCGACGGCGACGGCGACCGCAACATGGTGATCGGCCGCGGCCAATTCGTGACGCCGTCGGATTCGCTGGCGATCCTGGCGGCCAACGCGACGCTCGCGCCGGGCTATGCCAAGGGCATCGCGGGCGTCGCGCGCTCGATGCCCACCAGCGCCGCCGCCGACCGCGTCGCCGCCGCGCTCGGCGTGCCCAGTTACGAGACGCCCACCGGCTGGAAGTTCTTCGGCAACCTGCTCGACGCCGGCTTGGCGACCCTGTGCGGCGAGGAGAGTTTCGGCACCGGCTCGGACCACGTGCGCGAGAAGGACGGCCTGTGGGCCGTGCTGTTCTGGCTCAACGTCTTGGCGCGCGAGCGCGTTCCGGTGAAGCGGCTCGTCGCCGCGCATTGGGCGCGCTACGGGCGCAATTACTACACGCGCCACGATTACGAGGAGATCGACGCCGCGCCCGCCAAGGCGATGATGGCCGATCTCGCCGCCAGGCTCGCAACGCTGCCGGGCACGACGCTGGCGGGCATGAAGGTCGAGGCCGCCGACGACTTCGCCTATCACGACCCCGTCGACGGTTCGGATTCCAAGGGGCAGGGCCTGCGCGTGATGTTCGAGGGCGGCGCGCGCATCGTCTATCGCCTGTCGGGTACCGGCACGGCGGGCGCGACCTTGCGCGTCTACGTCGAGCGTTATGTCGCGCCGGGCGGCGACCTCCATCGCGACGCGCAGGAGGCGCTGGCCGACCTGATCGCCGTCGCGCGCGACCTCGCGGGCATCGCCGCGCGCACCGGCCGCACGACGCCCGACGTGGTGACCTGAGGGCGCCTCGTCGCGCGAACCGCCGCCGTCATTGCACGGGAACCACCGCCGTCATTGCGAGCGCAGCGAAGCAATCCAGTCGTCGGCAAAGGCCGCGGCGTTGGACTGAAGGGCGTCTGGATTGCTTCGTCGCTTTCGCTCCTCGCAAAGACGGCGAGGGCGAGGGAGAAGGACCCGGGAAAGCGTCGCGGCTGGTCGTCTGGCGTCTTCACGCCCGAACCGCCACCGTCATTGCACGTGAACCGCCGCCGTTATTGCACGGGAACCACCGCCGTCATTGCGAGCGCAGCGAAGCAATCCAGTCGTCGGCAAAGGCCGCGGCGTTGGACTGAAGGGCGTCTGGATCGCGTCGTCGCTGACGCTCCTCGCAAAGACGGACAGGGCGCTACGGGCGCTACCGGGGACAGTATACCAAACGCCCTGACCCACTCGGCGTGGATGGTCGAGCGACGTCGGTCGCATCAGGGAGTTTGGTATACTGTCCCTGAAATAGCGCCCGGCACTCTTGACAATCATCCTATGTTCGGCCTATGTTCCGTCCGTCCCGAACCGGGCCGTCGCCGCTGCAGCGGCGGCGGTTCACCCAGAGGTCGGCTTGAGTGCACAAGCCGGTCGGTTCGGGAACGGTCCCGCAGGATCCGGCGCCCCGGCAGGGGCGTCCGGGACGGTCCGACGGGGCGCGATGGGAAACGCGGGATCGCGTCGGCGCTTCGGCGCATGAGTTCGTTCTTCGCAAGGAGAACGTCTCGACGACGCGGTCTTTGGACGGCATCAAGCCTCGCAGAGCCTTGGCTTCGATCTCGACCTTCACGCCAAAGAGGCGATCCCGCGGGCGCCCGAAGCCCCGCGACCAGGGTCTCCCAAGGGGGTTTCAAAGCGGATCGCGCCCGGGCCAATGAGCGCAGTTCCAACAGGAGATCGCGCAGCGCTTCGGCCTCGTCGATCTCCCGGAGCGATCCGCCGATAGGGCGCCCGCAGCGCTCCTGGACCTCGCCCATAAGCGCAGGATTCCGTGCCGGGGGCGCCGTGTGTCGCGCAACCCACCCCGCACCGGACGTGCTCGCTCGTTCCTTCGCCGGTCGGCCGACCGCCGGGCGCGAACGATCTCGACCGGCGCCCCCGCCGTCTGGCTCGTCGAGCGGGACGACGAGACGAGAACCGCCTACCGCAAACCCGCGGGCGTTCGCGCCGCGCGGCGCTTTCGCGCG
>JAGWKJ010000204.1 GCA_028865375.1 Hyphomicrobiales bacterium
CGATCAGGCCTCGCGTGGGCGCGTAGAATACCAGCCGCAGGCGGTGACCGCCGGAGGGCCGCATCTCGATCATCTCGGCCTTGCGTTCGCTCGTCTTCTGCACGACGACGCCGGAGTGCTCCTCGTCGACGTCGATCACGACCTCTTCGATCGGCTCCAGCAGCTCGCCGTTTTCGTCCCGTCGCGCCACCACCTTGGGGCGAGACACGCCGAGCTCGAAACCCTCGCGGCGCATCGTCTCGATCAGGATCGCGAGCTGGAGCTCGCCGCGGCCCGAGACGACGTAGGCGTCCGAGTTGGGCGCCGCCTCGACCTTCAGCGCGACGTTGCCCTCCACTTCCTTGAACAGGCGGTCGCGGATGACGCGGCTCGTCACCTTGTCGCCCTCGGTGCCGGCGAGGGGCGAATCGTTGACCATGAAAGTCATCGACAGCGTCGGCGGGTCGATCGGCTGGGCATGCAGCGGCTCGACCTCTTCGGGCGAGCAGAGCGTGTCGGCGACGTTGAACTTCGGCAGGCCGGCGATGGCGACGATGTCGCCCGCCAAAGCCTCGTCGATGGGCGTGCGCTCGATGCCGCGGAAGGCGAGGATCTTCGAGACGCGGCCGGTCTCGACCGAGTTGCCGGAATTGTCGAGCACGCGAACGGCCGCGTTGGGCTTGATCGAGCCGGAGAACACGCGGCCGGTCACGATGCGGCCGAGATAGGGGTTGGATTCCAGCAGCGTGCCCAACATGCGGAAGCCGCCGGCGCCGACCTTGGGCGGCTCGACGTGCTTGAGCACGATCTCGAACAGCGCGGCCATGTCGGTCGTCTTCGCGTCGGCCGACGCGGACATCCAGCCCTGCTTGGCCGACCCGTAGATGATGGGGAAGTCGAGCTGCTCGTCGGTCGCGTCGAGCGCCGCGAACAGGTCGAAGCACTCGTTGGCCACCTCGGTGACGCGCGCGTCCGGCTTGTCGACCTTGTTGATGCACACGATGGGCTTGAGGCCGATCTTGAGCGCCTTGCCGACGACGAACTTCGTCTGCGGCATCGGCCCTTCCGAGGCGTCGACCAGCACGATCGCGCCGTCGACCATCGACAGGATGCGCTCGACCTCGCCGCCGAAGTCCGCGTGGCCGGGCGTGTCGACGATGTTGATGCGCGTCTCGTGCCAGACCACCGACGTCGCCTTGGCGAGGATGGTGATCCCGCGCTCCTTCTCGAGGTCGTTGGAATCCATCACGCGCTCGGCGACGCGCTGGTTCTCGCGGAACGAGCCCGATTGCTGCAGCAGGCGGTCGACGAGCGTCGTCTTGCCGTGGTCGACGTGGGCGATGATGGCGACGTTGCGAAGGTTCATTGGCGGCCTCGTTCGGGCGCGCGCGAAGCGGCGCGGTTGCGTCGTCGTCGGTTCGCGGTCCGGGAATCTCGCGCGGGGCGATACACGATTTTGTTGCGCCGCGAAAGCGGCGCGCGAAACCGCGCGATTCAGGCGTCCAAGGGGCGCGGGCGCGGCAATGCGACCCGCGATTCCCACAGCCACGCCGCCAAAATCGCGCCGAGCAAGACCAAAAGCCCCGCCCAGCCCAGCGCGAGCGGAACCGTTCGCACGCCCTCGACGACCCTCGCGTCGGTCCGGCGGATCCCGATGTAACCGGCGCCGGCGAACCGACCGGATCCCGATCCCATCGAGACGAGGCGCGGCATGTCGACGCCGCCGGCTGCGTTTCCGATTCGGATCGCCGCGCCGCCTGTCGCCTCTGCGAGCGGCGCGAGGCGTTTCGTCGTCGAGACGACATCCCGGAATTCCAGCGAATTGGCGGCGCCGACGTTCACCAGGGCGCTGAGCGCGCCGTCGCGCGCGCGCCAGAGGCCGGTGGCGGGCACGCCGGCCTTGCCGGTCCAAAGGCCCGGCGACGCCTCGGACAGGTTGACGGTGAGCTTTTCGCCCGACGGCCCTTCCAGCGTCACGGGGCCGGCCTTGTCGGCCAGCGTGCGGCGCTCGACCGTCACGGTCTTCCCGGTCGCGGTCGCGCGCAGCGCCTCCTCTTCGAGGTCGGGCTCCTTCATCAGCCAATGCGCGAGGCGGCGCAGCAGCGCCAAATAGGGCCCTCCGCCGTCGTAACCGCGCGCCCACAGCCACATCTGGTCGGACAGCAACACGCCGACCCGACCCTTGCCGACGCGGTTCAACGTCAGGAGCGATTCATGTGACGGCGTCTCGATCAGCGACGTCCCGCCCAGCGGCGACGACGCGACCACGCGGAACCAGCGCCCCCAAGGCTTGGAGGACTTGGAGGCCGCGGTGGCGAGACCCGCCGTCACCGGGTGGCGCCGACCGAGCCGCGTGACCTCGGCGCGAAAGGCGCCGTCCACCACCGCCTCGGGCTTCACGGGGGTCACGTCGCCGAGCGGGCCGTCGAAGATGGTGCGGCCTCCGGCGAACTCCGGCCCGGCGGCGACCAGCAACGCGCCGCCGTCGCGGACGTAACGGGCGATGTTGGCGAGATAATCCTCCGACAGCACGCTGTCGCGCGCGTAACGGTCGAACACGATCAGGTCGAACTTGCCGATGTCGGGCCCGAACAATTGAGGGACCGGAAAGGCGATCAGCGACAATTCGTCGATGGGCACGTCGCTGGGCCGCTCCGGCGGCCGCAGGATCGTGAAGTGAACGAGATCGACGTTGGGGTCGGACTTCAGGATGTTGCGCCACATCCGTTCGCCGGGATGCGGGGCGCCGGACACGAGCAGGACGTGCAGCTTGTCGCGCACGCCCTCGACGGTGGCGACGACGCGGTTGTTGCGCAAGGTCAGTTCGCCCGGGGCGGGGGCGGCCGAAAACTCGAACACGTTGGGCCCGGCATGGTCGATCCGCGCGCGGACCTCGGTGCGCGCGCCGACCGCCGCGCGGATCGTCTCGTCTGGCGCGCCGTCGCGCCGCACCGTCACGTCGACGGGCGCGTCGCCGCCAGAATCGAACACCTTGAAGGCGATCACTTGTTCCTTGCCGACGATGCCATAGCGCGGCGCCTCGACGAGTTCGATCCGCCTGTCTCGCTCGCTCGGCGCGCCGGTGACGAGCGCATGGACCGGCGCCGGGAACCCCAGCGTGGACGCGTCCGCCGGCACGTCGTGAACGACGCCGTCGGTGACGAGGATCGCCGCGCCGACGCGCGCGGGCGGAACGTCGGCGAGCGCGCCGCGCAGGGCGGCGAACAGGCGCGTGCCGTTGGCGTCCTCGTCGGGGGTCGGACCGGCGTCGACGAATCGCGCCTCGACGTCGGGCATCGCCGTCAATGCCTTGCGCAGGGCGGCGACCGCCGCCGTCGTTTGCGCGGCCCGCCCGCCGATCGCTTGGCTGCCGGAGCGGTCGACCACGACGGCGACCACCGTCTTCGACGGTCGCGCTTTCTCGCCCACGAGCGAGGGACCGGCCAGCGCCGCCAGCAGCGCGGCCGCGGCCAGCGCGCGCCAGGCGCCGCCGCGACGCCGCGCGACGAGGCCGGGCAATGTCGCGGCCAAGGCCAGCGCGCCCAGGACGTAAAGCCACGCCGGGCGGAATGCGGGATCGAACGCGAGGCGCCACGCCGTCATCGGCCGAGCCTCTGCAAGATGTCGTGCATATGGACTTGGTCGGCCTTGTAGGTGCCGGTCAGCGTGTAGAGCACGATATTGACGCCCGCGCGCAGCGCGAGTTCGCGTTGCCGGTCGCCGCCCGGCGTCAGCGGATAGAGCGGCGCGCCCGACGCGTCGGTGGCCCAGGCGGAAGCGAGGTCGTTCGACGTCACGATCACCGGCGACACGCCGTCCTGCGGGCGCACCGGGCGGCCGAGGTCGCGCGGATCGGGGGGCGGCAGGCGTTCGACGAAGGTCGTGCCGATCGCGTAGCGGCCGACCAGCGACCTGAGGAGATAAAACGTCTTCGTCAGCACGTGGTCGGACGGCACGGGCTCGAGCGGCGGCACGTCGACGCCCTTGAGGATGTCGCGAAGACGCATGTTGCGCGGCGTCGGCTCGCCGTCCGGGCGCTCTTCGAGCGCGTCGCGCGTGTCGAACAGTATCGTGCCGCCGCCGCGCATAAAGGCGCCGATGCGGTCGCGAACCGCCTGCGTGGGCACGGGCGCGCGCAGGCTCACCGGCCAATAGATCAACGGGTAGAACGCCAACTCGTCGTGTGCCGGGTCCACGGCGACGGGGTCGCCGGGCGACAGAGACGTGCGGTCGGCGATCGACAGCGACAACCGGGCGAGGCCGAGCCGGGTCGCGCGGTCGATCTCGGGCACGCCCGTGGCGACGTAAGCCAACCGAACGTCGAGCGCGGCGGGAGGCGCCGCCTGCGCGCGGGCGCCGTGGACGGGGATCGCCACGGCGGCGACGATCATCAAGACGGGCGCCGTCGCCGCGCGGCGACCGAACGCGCCCCGTCCGCCGAGCAGGAACGTCGCCGCGGCGTCGAGCAGGAAGCCGAGGAGCGCCGCCGCCAGCAAGGGCGCGCGCAAGTCGACCGGGGCAGGCAAGTCGAGACCGCCGCGCGCGATCGGCAGGCCGGCATAATCGGCGGCCTTCAGCGTTTCTCCTTGCGCCATGACGTCAAGCGCCGCCGGCGCCGCCGGATCGCCGTAGAAGCCCGGCGGATGCGCGGCGTCGGCCG
>JAGWKJ010000205.1 GCA_028865375.1 Hyphomicrobiales bacterium
GACGACGCGATCCAGAGGCCCTTCCGTCAGGCGACGCGCCCTTCTCGTACGACTGGATTGCTTCGCTGCGCTCGCAATGACGGCGGTGGTTCCCGTGCAATAACGGCGGCGGTTCACGTGCAATGACGGTGGCGGTTCGGGCGCGAAGACGCCAGACGGTCAGCCGCGACGCTTTCCCGGGTCCTTCTCCCTCGCCCTCGCCGTCTTTGCGAGGAGCGTCAGCGACGACGCGATCCAGACGCCCTTCAGTCCAACGCCGCGGCCTTTGCCGACGACTGGATTGCTTCGCTGCGCTCGCAATGACGGCGGTGGTTCCCGTGCAATGACGGCGGCGGTTCGGGCGCAATGTCGGCGGCGGTTCGGGTGCGGCTTTTGCGACGGTCTTCATTCGCGCCGTCACCGTCCCGCGCGCCGGCTCGCCCCCGCCGCTTCCCGCCGCCGCCGGTTCCGGCCTAAAGAGGGGCCATGACCGAACGGACCGACGCCGCCCTGTTTCCCGCCGACCCCGAGGCCGAATTCGGCCAGCGCTTCGGCGTTCTGGCGCGCCAGAAGATCCGCCTGATGGAACGCCGCGGCATGATCGGCGCGCGCGACGGCGCGATCGAGGACGCGCAGATGCAGCCGGCCAGCCTCGACCTCAGGCTCGGGACGAAAATCTGGCGCGTGCGGTCGAGCTTCCTGCCGGGCGAGGGCGCGCGGGTGGAGGCGCGGATCGCCGAGTTCCGCTCCGACGAGATATCGCTCGAAGGCGAGGGCGCGGTGCTCGAACGCGGCTGCGTCTACGTCGCGCCCCTGTTGGAGACGCTGAAGCTGCCGCCCAGCATCTCGGCCGCGGCCAACCCGAAGAGCTCGACCGGCAGGCTCGACGTGTTCACGCGCCTGATCGTCGACGGCTCGGAGGCGTTCGACCGCGTGCCGCGCGGCTACGAGGGCCCGCTCTACGCGGAAATCTCGCCGCGCAGCTTTCCGGTGCGCGTGCGCCGCGGCTCGCGCCTGAACCAGATCCGCTTCCGCCTCCTCAACTCGATGCAGATCGGCCTCACCGACTTCGCGCTGCCCGACCGCAAGTTGCGCGAGATGCACGACGCGGGCCCGCTGGTGGCGGGCGGCGAGCCGACGTTCCGCGACGGTCTGGTGCTGCGCGTGTGCCTCGACGGCGCGGCGCTGGGCGGCGCGGTCGGCTGGCGCGCGCAGAAACACACCGGCGTCGTCGACATGGACCGCGTCGGCGCGCTCGACCCGGCCGATTATTGGGAGCCGCTGCCCGCGCGGCCCGACAAGCGTCTCGTGCTCGACCCAGGCGAGTTCTACATCCTGGCCTCGCGCGAGCGGCTGCGCATCCCCGCCGACCTCGCCGCCGAGATGGCGCCGATCGATCCGGCGATGGGCGAGTTCCGCGTGCATTACGCCGGCTTCTTCGATCCGGGCTTCGGCGAGGGACCGATGGGGCCCGCCGCGCGCGCGGTGCTCGAAGTGCGTAGCCACGAAGTGCCGTTCGCCATCGAGGACGGCCAGGTGATCGGTCGCCTCGCGTTCGAGGCGCTGGCGGGCGAACCCGAGACGCTCTACGGCGCGACGTCGGTGTCGAATTACCAAGGCCAGGGGCTCAAACTGTCGAAGCATTTTCGCTCGCCCGCCGCGCATTGATCCGCCGGCGTCGGGAGCGATTCGCGCGGGCGCGGCCCCGGCCGCGCGGGGGCGCGCAAATCGCACAAAATCGTCGAATGAAAACAACGACCTGATGAGCGTCCTTCGCGATGGCGGATCGGCGTCGGATGGGCTAGGACCATCACGCCAGAAACCACCCGAGCCGAGATGACGCCAGCGTGACGCCAGACGACCAGCCCCCGCCGCACGCGCCGACCGACGACATCCGGCCGGTCTCCATCACCGACGAGATGAAGCGCAGCTACATCGATTACGCGATGAGCGTGATCGTGAGCCGCGCGCTGCCCGACGCGCGCGACGGCTTGAAGCCGGTGCATCGGCGCATCCTGTATTCCATGCACGACCAAGGTTTCACGCCCGAAAAGCCCTACAACAAGTCGTCGCGCACGGTCGGCGACACGATGGGCCGCTTCCATCCCCACGGCGACCTCGCGATCTACGACGCGCTGGTGCGGCTGGCGCAGGACTTCTCGATGCGCGCGCCGCTGGTCGACGGGCAGGGCAATTTCGGCTCCGTCGACGGCGACCCGCCGGCCGCCTCGCGCTACACCGAGGCGCGGCTCGACAGGATCGCGCTGAAGCTGCTCGACGACATCGACGAGGACACGGTCGATTTCCGCCCCAACTACGACGAGAAGGAACTCGAGCCCTCCGTCCTGCCGGCGCGCTTCCCGAACCTGCTCGTCAACGGCGCGGGCGGCATCGCGGTGGGCATGGCGACCAACGTGCCGCCCCACAACCTCGGCGAGGCGGTGGACGCGGCGCTGGCGCTGATCGACGACCCCGAGATCGCGCTCGAGGGACTGATGGCCATCGTGCCGGGGCCGGATTTCCCCACCGGCGGCGCGATCCTCGGCCGTTCGGGCATCCGGCAGGCCTATTCGACGGGCCGCGGCTCGATCGTCATGCGCGCCATCGTCGAGGTCGAGGAGGTCCGCAAGGACCGCCAGGCGCTGATCGTGCGCGAGATCCCCTACCAGGTGAACAAGTCGTCGCTGATCGAGAAGATCGCCGACCTCGTGCGCGAAAAGCGGGTCGAAGGCATCTCCGACCTGCGCGACGAGAGCGACCGCGACGGCATGCGGATCGTGATCGAGCTGCGGCGCGACGCCTCGCCCGACGTGGTGCTCAACCAGCTCTGGCGCCACACGCCGATGCAATCGGCGTTCGGCGCCAACATGATCGCGCTGGTGGGCGGGCGCCCCGAGACGCTGACGCTCAAGGACATGCTGCGCGTGTTCGTCGACTTCCGCGAAGAAGTCGTCACGCGCCGCGCCAAGCACCGGCTCGGCAAGGCGCGCGACGCCGCCCATCTCCAGGTGGGGCTGGCGATCGCGGTGGCCAACGTCGACGAGGTGATCCGCCTGATCCGCGCCTCGCCCGACGCGGCGGCCGCCCGCGAGGCGCTGATGGCGCGCACATGGCCGGCGCGCGACATGGCGCCGCTGGTGGCGCTGATCGCCGACCCCCGCCACGGCGTGGACGCCGCGGGCGACTGCCGGCTGTCGGAAGAGCAGGCGCGCGGCATCCTGGAATTGAGGCTGCAAAGGCTGACCGCGCTCGGCCGCGACGAGATCGCCGCCGCGCTCGACAAGCTCGCCGCCGAGATCGCCGACCTGCTGGACCTGCTGCGCTCGCGCGCGCGCATCCTGGACGTCGTTCGCGGCGAATTGCGCGAAGTGAAAGAGGCCTTCGCCACGCCGCGCCGCACGCGCATCCTCGAAGCCGAGGGCGACCTCGACGACGAGGACCTGATCCAGCGCGAGGACATGGTGGTGCTGGTCAGCCACGCCGGCTGGGCCAAGCGCGTGCCCCTGTCGGCCTATCGGGCGCAGAAGCGCGGCGGCAAGGGCCGCTCGGGCATGGAGACGCGCGAGGAGGACTTCGTCGCCCGCCTGTTCGTCGCCTCGACGCACCAGTGGATCCTGTATTTCTCGTCGAAGGGGCAGGTCTACAAGGAGAAGGTCTGGCGCCTGCCGCTCGCCCAGCCGCAGTCGCGCGGCAAGGCGCTCGTCAACCTGCTCCAGATCGAGCCCGGCGAGCGCATCACGACCATCATGCCGCTGCCCGCCGACGAGGCCGCCTGGGAGTCCGGCGACCTGATGTTCGCCACGTCGGCCGGCGAGGTCCGGCGCAACAAGCTGTCGGATTTCGCCGACGTCAGGCGCTCGGGCAAGATCGCGATGAAGCTCGGCGAGGGCGAGGGCATCGTCGACGTGCAGATGTGCTCGGAGCGCGACGACGTGCTGCTCACCACCGCGCGCGGCCAGTGCATCCGCTTCGCCGTGACCGACGTGCGCGTGTTCAAGGGCCGCGATTCCACCGGCGTGCGCGGCATCGCGCTGGAGGAAGGCGACCGCGTGATCTCGCTCGCCATCCTGCGACACGTGGAGGCCGGGGCGGACGAACGCGCCGCCTTCCTGCGCCGCTCGCGCGCGCTGCGCGGCGAGGCCGCGGAAACCGGCGCCGAAGCCGCGGGGGACGCCGAGGAATCGGGCGCGACCGGCGCGGAGGCGATCCCCGAGGCCCGTTTCGCGGAACTGGGCGCGGCCGAGGAGATCATCCTCACCGTGAGCGCCAACGGCTACGGCAAGCGCACCTCGTCGTTCGAGTACCGGACCACGGGGCGCGGCGGCAAGGGCATCGTCGCGATGGCGACCAACGCGCGCAACGGCGAGCTCGTCGCCTCGTTCCCGGTCGAGCACGGCGACGAAGTGATGCTGGTGACCGACGGCGGCCAGTTGATCCGCTGCCCGGTCGAGGGCATCCGCCTCGCCGGCCGATCGACGCAGGGCGTGATCGTGTTCGACACGGCCGAGGCCGAGCGCGTGGTGGCGGTCGAGCGCGTCTCGGAAGGGGAGGACGAGGGCGGCAACGGCGAGTGAAGGGCCGCGCGATCCGCGGTCGCGCAGCGTTCGCTCCTCATTATTTGCAGCCGAAAACGGAGATTCGGTTCGAAATCGTCTGG
>JAGWKJ010000206.1 GCA_028865375.1 Hyphomicrobiales bacterium
GGCGCGGGGTCCGCCGCGACGGGCGCAGGCGCGACGGCGTCCGACGGCGCTTGCGGCTGCGCCGCCGGCGCGACGGCGAATCCGTCGGGCGCCGGCTTCGGTCCGGCGAGGCTGACCGTGAACGCCGGCGGCGCGGGCGCCGCCGCTTGGCGCGACGGCCAAGGGCCGAGCGTCCAGAACGCGCCGACCGCTCCGACGATCAGCAGGCCGGGGAGCCCGATCCAAAGCGACGTCCGCGCGAAGCCCGAACGCGCCGGCGCGACATGTTCGGTCGCGTCGGGATAGGCGCGCCAATCGTCGCCGTACGTCCCGGCGTCGAAGTCATGCGCGTCGAGACCGTCGAAATCCGTCGTTTCGGGCGCGCGCCGTTGGTCTTCCGCTTCGGGGTGCAGCTGTTCCATCGCGTCCTCACAAACGGCCTGTCGCCGGCGGTCGTCGGCGACCGCGCGGCGCCGGCGTCCCCCTGCCTAGTTCGACTTGGCCGTCGCCGGCGCGTCGGCGTGCTTGGCCAGCCATTCGGCGGCGGCGGGCGCGCGCGTCCATCCCGGCAGCGTCGCGGCGAGGTTGACCTCGCGCCATTTCGGGTTCCGCCCGGCCTTCAGGAAATCGCCGAAGTTGGAGAAGAACGCGTCGACGAATGTCGCGACGCGCCTGTAGCGATCCGTGTTCTTCGGCCAGTTGTAGGCCGCCAGCACGATCGAGGTCGCCACCGTGTG
This sequence comes from Hyphomicrobiales bacterium, assembly GCA_028865375.1. GTDB lineage: Bacteria > Pseudomonadota > Alphaproteobacteria > Rhizobiales > Beijerinckiaceae > JAGWKJ01. Next base: position 717 of record JAGWKJ010000206.1, read on the forward strand.
CACCGTCCGCCCGTCGGGTACGAGGCCGGGATAGTCAGAATGGCCGAGCGCGGAGGGCAGGAAGAAGTCCTGCAACGGCGCCGAATAGGGAATGTCCACGAGATGCAGGTGGGCGGCCGCGCCGTCGATCCGCGCCACCGCGGGCGTCGGCTTGGCGGCGCTGAACAGGACGGCGTCGATCTCGCCGGCGCGCAACTTGGCGAGCGCCGCCGGCTGGTCGAGGTTCAACGCTTCGACCTTGATGCCGAGCTTGGCGAACATCGGCTTGCCGATCGCGTCCGCGCTGCTGCCGACCTGGCCGAAGTTCACCTTCTTGCCGGCGAGCTGCTTCACGTCCGTGATCGCGGGACCCGCGATGAGCTGGACCTCGTTGTTGAACAGTCGCGCGACATAGACGAGCTGGCCCGAGACGTCGCCGACCTTCGGATCCGCCTTCATCGCGGCGAGCGCGTCCGACCCCACGAATCCGAGGTCGATGCCGCGCAGGAACAGCAAGTCGCGCGCGTTCCGTCCCGGCCCGGCGCCGATCACCGGCAACACGCGAAGGTCGGCCTTGGAATCGAGCACGCGCGCGAGGTCCGTCGCCACGCTCGCCAACGGACCGTCCGGCGTGCCCGCCATCACCATGATGGTGTTGGCGTTGGCCTTGATCGCCATGCCGGCGCTCGCGGAGGGGCGCGCCTGCTGGGCGGAGGCGGCGCCCATGCCAAGCAGCACCGAAGCGGCGAGCGCGACCGCCGCCAAGGACCCGGCGCCCGAAGGACGGCGGTGGCGCCACTCGTTCACGTTCGAACCGACGCGCCTCATCGGGCACTCCAAATCACGCAACGACACGCCGCGAACGCTAAGCGAGGAAATCATACTCTACAAGCGCTTACGTGACTCGAACCTGACACGAGGCCTTCGGGGAGATCGGCGCGCCGCCCTTGACCGGGCCGCCCGCGCGCGGCGAAGCTGGCGCAAAGACGCCGGTGAAGCGCCCAAGACGCCCCGAAGCGCGCAAGTGGCCCGCGGAGGCGCCGAAATCGGGAGGGACGGACTTGAGCCAGGAATCCTATGCGCGCGACCTAGATCGCAACCCGGCCAACCATGCGCCGCTGACGCCGCTGACGTTCCTCGACCGCGCCGCGTCGATCTTCCCCGACAGGACGGCCGTCGTCCACGGCGCGCGACGCATTTCCTATCGCGACTTCGACGCGCGCTGCCGGCGTCTCGCGTCCGCGCTGGCGAAGGCGGGCGTCGTGCGCGGGGACACCGTCTCGGTCATGCTGGCCAATTGCCCGGCGATGCTCGAATGCCATTTCGGCGCTCCCATGACGCTGGGCGTCCTCAACACGCTCAACACGCGGCTCGACGCGGCGATCCTCGCCTTCACGCTCGACCACGCCGAGACGAAGGTCTTGATCGTCGATCGCGAGTTCTCGGGCGTCATGCGCGAGGCGCTCGCCAAGGCGAGCGTGCGGCCGCTGGTGATCGACTACGACGACCCGGAATACGCCGGCCCGGGCGAGCGCATCGGGTCGGTCGATTACGAGACCTTCCTCGCCGGCGGCGACCCCGCCTCGCAATGGCCGGCGCCGCCCGACGAATGGGACGCGATCTCGCTCAACTACACGTCGGGCACGACCGGCGACCCCAAGGGCGTCGTCTATCACCATCGCGGCGCCTACCTGCTCGCGCAGGGCAACGTGGTGACCGGCGACATGGGCCGCCACCCGGTCTACTTGTGGACGCTGCCGATGTTCCACGCCAACGGCTGGTGCTTCACTTGGTCGGTCTGCGTGGCCGCCGGCACGCACGTCTGCCTCAGGCAGGTTCGCGCGGCGAAGATCTTCGAACTGATCGCCGAGCACCGCGTCACCCACATGTGCGGCGCGCCGATCGTGATGCAGACCATGCTGGCGGCGCCGGAGTCCGAAAAGCGCCCGCTGCCCCACGTCGTGCGTTTCTTCACCGCCGCCGCGCCGCCGCCCGCCGCGACGCTGGCCGCGATGCGCGCGGCCGGCTTCGACGTGACCCATCTCTACGGCCTCACCGAAACCTACGGCCCCTCCGTCGTCAACGAATGGCGCGCGGAATGGGACGCGCTGCCCGCCGACGAGGCCGCCGCCAAGAAGGCGCGGCAAGGCGTGCGCTACCACGCCCTGGAAGGACTCGACGTCATCGACCCCGCGACGATGAAGAGCGTGCCCGCCGACGGCGAGACGATGGGCGAGGTGATGTTCCGCGGCAACGTGGTGATGAAGGGCTATCTGAAGAACCCGAAGTCGACGGAGGAGTCCTTCGCCGGCGGCTGGTTCCATTCGGGCGACCTCGGCGTGAAACATCCCGACGGCTACGTGCAGTTGCGCGACCGCTCGAAGGACATCATCATCTCGGGCGGCGAGAACATCTCCTCGATCGAGGTCGAGGACGCGCTTTACCGCCACCCCGCCGTGTCGGCCGTCGCGGTCGTCGCGCGGCCGGACGCCAAATGGGGCGAGAGCCCGTGCGCGTTCGTCGAACTGAAGGCGGGCGCGCGGGCGACCGAATCCGAGCTGATCGACTGGTGTCGCGCCAACCTCGCGCGCTTCAAGTGCCCGCGCTCGGTCGTGTTCGAGCCGCTGCCCAAGACATCCACCGGCAAGATCCAGAAATACGTGCTGCGCAAGCGCGCGGAGGCGCTGCCGGCGCCGTGATCAGCGCTCGTCGCGGATCACCGCGGCCACCGCGAAGGTCAACAGGCCGGCGAACAGGCACAGCGCGCCCAGCGGCCGGCCGATCGCCGTCATCGCCGGCGACCGTCCCGGCGCCGTGAAGGCGGCGTGGCCGAACAGGGCGACCAGCGCCGCGCCGATCAGGATGGACTTGAGGATCCGCATCGCCGGGCGCGGTGCAAGTCGCGGGCCGGCGGATCCGTGCCATTTCGGGACGGATCAATCCCGACCGAGCGCGCGCAGGACGGCGGGCAGGCGCTCGGCCAGATCCTCGGCGATCAATCCGGGACCGAAGGCGCGCGCGCAGGCGGCGTGCAGCCAAGCGGCGGCCGAAGCCGCCTCGAAGGCCGGGACGCCCTGCGCCAACAGGCCGACGACGAGGCCCGCCAACGTGTCGCCGGAGCCGGCGGTGGCGAGCGACGCGGGCGCGCCGCGCAGGATCGAGACCCGGCCGTCGGGCGCGGCGACGCAGGTGTCTGGCCCCTTGAGCAGCACGGTGGCGCCCGTCGCGAGTGCGGCCGCGCGTGCGCGCAGATGCTTGGGCGCGGCGCCGGTCACCTCCGGGCGGCCCGTGAACAGGCGTGCGAACTCGCCTTCGTGCGGCGTCACGACGACCGGCGCGGCGCGCCCCGCGATGCGTTCGCGCAGCGCTTCGGCGCGGCCGGCGAAAGGCGCGAGCGCGTCGGCGTCCAACGCCAGCGCCCGGTCGCCCGCATCGAGCGCGGTTTCGACGAGCGCGGCTTCCGCCGGCCCCGTGCCGAGCGCCGGGCCGAGCAGCAGCGCGTTGCGGCGGCGGTCGGCGAGCGAAGCGCGGAACGCGGCGACGCCGTCGAACGCTTCCACCATGATCGCGGCGACCGAAGCCGCCGCCGTCGGCGCGGCGTCGGCGGGACAGGCCAGCGTGACGAGGCCGGCGCCCGCCCGCAACGCCGCGCGCGACGCGAGCCGTGCCGCCCCTGTCCGCAGGGCGCCGCCCGAGGTCACCAGCGCATGACCGCGGCCGTATTTGTGCCCGTCGGGATCGGGCGCGGGCCAAGCGCCGCGCCAAAGATCCGGGACGTTGGCGACGGCGCCGTCGTCCGCCCCGTCGAGCCATCGCCCGTCGAGCCCGATGTCGGTGACGACGAGACGCCCCGCATGGCGGGCGCCCGGCGCGAGATAGTGCCCGAGCCGCGCGCGCGCGAAGGTGACGGTTGCGTCGGCCTCGACCGCGACG
>JAGWKJ010000005.1 GCA_028865375.1 Hyphomicrobiales bacterium
CGCCACAGGCAAAAATGTTGGGGCAGCATCGTTCCGCTGCGACGCGCCGGAAGCGTCAACGCGGCTTGGCGCGCCTTTCCGGCTTGGGCGAGGCCGGCGCACTTGCCGCGTTGGAGGGCGCGGGCTTGCGCGGCGCGGCCTTGGCCGGGAGGGGCGCCGGCGTCGCCTCGGGTTCCGCCGACGGCCTCGGAGGTTCCTGCTTCGCGCAACGCGCGATCATCCAGGACCGGAACAGCGAGACCGCCTCGTCGTCGAGGTCCTGCGGATGCGTGGAGAGGTAAGAGCCGAAACCCTCTTCGAGCCGCACGTCGAACGGCGCGACCAGCTTGCCCGAAGACAGGTCGTCCTCGAACAGGCGGGGGTCGACGAGCGCGAGCCCGCCGGCCTCCAGCGCGTATTGCACGGACATCTGCGAAGAATCGAAGGCGAGCCCGCGATCGACCGCGATGTCGGGGCGGCCGATCGAGCGCACGAACATCTCCCACAGGAAATGACGCGGCCGGCCGTCGAGGCGGATGTGCAGCAGCTCTTCCGCCGCGATCGCGTCGGCGATCTCCTTGTGCCGCGCCGCCACGTCGGGCCGGCAGACGACCGCCGAGCGCGAGGTCCACAACAGGTCGAGCACCGTCTCGGTGACGCGCGGCTCCGTGTAGACGACCGCCACGTCGACTTCCACGTCGAGATCGACGCCGGTCGCCGGCTTCGAGGCCACGTCGAGTTCGATCTCGGGATGGGCGACGCGGAAGTCGCGCAGCAACGGCACGCCGAGGCGATAGGCGAAGGTGGTCGAAAGGAACACCTTCAAGACGCGGCGCGGCTTGCCCTTCTCCTTGATGATCTCGGCGAGCGCGTCGTCGATGCGGTCGAACGACTTCGTCACCGCAGGCAGCAAATGGCGCCCGGCCGCGGTGAGCACCAGCCGCTGCGGCCGTCGCTCGAACAACGGCGTGCCGAGAAATTGTTCGAGCACGATCACGTGACGGCTCACGGCGCTTTGCGCCACCGTCAGGCCCTGCGCCGCCGCCGTGAAGCTCAACTTGCGCCCCGCGGCCTCAAATGCGCGCAAGGCGTTCAGCGGCAGCCATTTCCGATCCATTCGTCGTCCCCCGGCGCGAAACGAGCCCATTGAGGCAGGTTTCGCGCCAATTATCGGCCCAAACGTCTCTTATAACCACGGAACGTGCAATTCCGCGAGCCGAAGACGCCCGACGGATCGTTTAACAGAGAACATTCGCGCCAACCAGAAAGCGCTTGCAGAGGCATCCGCAAGCCGCGCCGCGTTGCCGACCGTTGATGCGCCGCATCAAAATGGCTATAAAGCCGGCATGAAAATTTATGCCCAAGAATTAGGCGATCAGGCGACGTCTGCCTTTGATCAAGGCATGGTCGTCCGCGGAATGGGCGCCGTCGGGCGGGCGATTTTGGCGCCGATGTCCGGCGTCACCGATGTCGGCATGCGCGAAGCGGCCTATCGCTTCGGCGTCGGCCTCGCCGTGTCGGAGATGGTGGCCAGCGACCATTTCGTCGCCGGCGACGAAGAGGCGCGGCTGCGCGCCGAACGGACGTCGCGCGGACGTTATGTCGTGCAACTCGCCGGCTGCCAGGCGCATTGGATGGGCGAGGCGGCGCGCTTGGCCGAGGCGCAGGGCGCCGACCTCGTCGACATCAACATGGGCTGCCCCGCCAAGCGCGTCACGGGCGGCTGGGCGGGCTCCGCCTTGATGCGCGACCTCGATCACGCCACCGCCTTGATCCGCGCCGTGGTCGCCGCCACGTCGCGACCCGTCTCCGTCAAGATGCGGCTGGGTTGGGACGTCGGTTCGATCGTCGCGCCGGAATTGGCGCGGCGCGCGGAAGCCGAAGGCGCCGCGTTGATCGTCGTCCACGGCCGCACGCGGGCGCAGTTCTACGACGGCCGCGCCGACTGGTCCGCGGTGCGGGCCGTTCGCCAAGCCACGTCGCTGCCGCTGGTCGTCAACGGCGATTGCGCCGGCGCCGGGGACGCGCGCGCGATGGTCGAGGCCAGCGGCGCCGATGCCGTCATGGTCGGGCGCGCCTGTGTCGGCGCGCCCTGGCTCGCGGGCGAGATCGACGCGGCGTTGCGCGGCGCGCCGGCGCCCGCGCGCACCCCGTCCGACGAGGCCGAGGCCGCGCGCGGCCATGTCCTGTCGCTGGTCGCGCGCATGGGCGAGCGGCGCGGCCTGCGCCACGCGCGCAAGCACTTGGCCGCCTATTCCGCCAAGTCCGGCGCGCCCGCCGCCCTGCGCGAGGCGATCGTGCGCGAGGAAGACGCGACGCGCGCGCTCGCCCTGCTGGATCGCGCGTTCGTCGGCGTCGAGGCGGCGGCTGCATGAACGCCGCCGCGCCCGTCTCGCCGGAAGCCGGCGCAGCGGCGGCGCTCGCCGCCTTGCCCCATCCGGTCGTCACCGTCGCGGCCGACGGCCGCTTCCTGTCCGCGAACCTCGCTGCCGAGCAGTTCTTCGGCCTCGGCGCCGCGGCGCTGCTGCGCGCCAGGCTGGCCGACTTCCTGCCGGCCGGCTCGCCCGCGCTGTCGATCGTCGCGGCCGTGATGTCCGGCGGCGCGGCGATCAACGAATACCGCGTCGACGTCGCCGCGCCCCGTCTCGGCCCGGATCGCCTGCTCGACGTCCATGTCGCGCCGCTGGTCGACGGACGCGGCGTCGTCGTGATGCTTCAGGAGCGCACCATCGCCGAGAAGATGGACCGTCAGCTCGTCCATCGCGGCGCGGCGCGCTCGGTGGCGGCCTTGGCGGCGATGCTGGCGCACGAGATCAAGAACCCGCTGTCGGGCATCCGCGGCGCGGCGCAGCTGCTCGAAAGCGCCGTGGAAGAGGACGATCGCGCGCTGACGCGGCTCATCTGCGACGAGACCGACCGCATCGTGAAGCTGGTCGACCGGATGGACGAGTTCTCCGACGCGGGTCCGCCGAAACTGGAACCCGTCAACGTCCATTCGGTGCTCGACCACGTGAAGCGCGTCGGCAAGGCCGGGTTCGCGCGCCATCTGCGCGTGGTGGAGACCTACGATCCCTCGCTGCCCGACGTCATGGGCGACCGCGACGCGCTGGTGCAGGCCTTCCTCAACCTGATGAAGAACGCGGCGGAGGCGATCGGCCCCGACGCGGTCGACGGCGAGATCGAGTTCACGACCGCCTATCGGCCGGGCGTCAGGCTGAAGACCTCGGTGGGCGCGCGTCCCGTCGGCCTGCCGCTCGAAATCTGCGTGCGCGACAACGGTCCCGGCGTGCCGCCCGACCTCGCGCCGGTCATCTTCGACCCGTTCGTCACCTCCAAGCCGTCGGGCACTGGCCTCGGTCTTGCATTGGTGGCGAAGGTGGTGCGCGATCACGGCGGGGTCGTCGAATGCGAATCGCAGCCGCGTCGCACCACCTTCAGGGCGTTGCTGCCGATTCCCGGCGCCGCCTCGGAGAAAGCCCGATGAACGAGGCGATGCGCAGGATCCTGGTGGCGGACGACGACGCGGCCATCCGGACCGTGCTGGGCCAGGCGCTCGGGCGCGCCGGCTACGACGTGCGCGCCACCGCGACCGCCGCGGGACTATGGCGCTGGGTGCAGGCGGGCGAAGGCGACCTCGTCATCACCGACGTCGTGATGCCCGACGAAAACGCCTTCAACCTGCTCCCGCGCATCAAGAAGCTGCGCCCCGAGCTGCCCATCATCGTCATGAGCGCGCAGAACACGTTCATGACCGCGATCAAGGCCTCCGAGCGCGGCGCCTACGAATACCTGCCCAAGCCCTTCGACTTGCGCGAGTTGATCGCGGTGGTCGGCAGGGCGCTTTCCGCCGCCAACTCGGACGCGCGGCCGCGCGACGACGGCGCGCCGGAGGACGGGATGCCGCTGATCGGCCGATCGCCGGCGATGCAGGACATCTACCGCGCGCTCGCCCGCCTCATGCAGACCGACCTGACCGTGATGGTCACCGGCGAATCCGGGACCGGCAAGGAGCTCGTCGCGCGCGCGCTGCACGACTTCGGCCGGCGCAAGGGCGGGCCCTTCGTCGCCGTGAACATGGCCGCGATCCCGCGCGACCTGATCGAGAGCGAGCTGTTCGGCCACGAGAAGGGCGCCTTCACCGGCGCCAACCAGCGCGCCATCGGCCGTTTCGGCCAGGCGGACGGCGGCACGCTGTTCCTCGACGAGATCGGCGACATGCCGATGGAGGCGCAGACGCGGCTGCTGCGCGTGCTCCAAGAGGGCGAATACACCACGGTGGGCGGCCGCACGCCGATCCGCGCCAACGCCCGCATCGTGGCGGCGACCAACAAGGACCTGCGCATCGCGATCCAGCGCGGCGCCTTCCGCGAGGACCTGTTCTACCGCCTCAACGTCGTGCCGCTGCGCCTGCCGCCGCTGCGCGAGCGCTCGGAGGACGTGCCCGACCTCGCCCGCCATTTCCTCGCCCGCGCGGTCGCCGAGGGGCTGCCGCAGAAGTTCTTCGACGCCGGCGCTCTCGACGCGCTGCGCCGGCACGGTTGGCCGGGCAACATCCGCGAGCTCGAGAACCTCGTGCGCCGTTTCGCGGCCCTGTTCCCGCAGGAGACGATCACGGGGGTGCAGGTCGAGGCGGAGATCGCCGCCGAGTTGGCGCCCTTGGCCGCGCCCGCGGGACCCGCCGACGATCGGCACGCGCCCGACGGCGAGACCCTGTCGGGGGCGATCGAGCGGCACCTCGGCGACTTGTTCAAGGTCCATGGCGACGACCTGCCGCCGCCGGGGCTCTATCATCGCATCCTGCGAGAGATGGAATTGCCGCTGATCGGCGCGGCGCTCGGCGCCACCCGCGGCAACCAGATCAAGGCCGCCGAGATGCTCGGACTCAATCGCAATACCTTGCGCAAGAAGATCCGCGACCTCGGAATCAAGGCGCTTCGCGGCGCCCGATAGAGCGCCGGTCACCTAAATTTCCGGTCGGCGGATTCGGGCATATTGGCCCAGATAGCGTTTTGATCGCCGCCGATTTGTCGCAATTGGGCAACACTATTGCAAATCGGCAACGCTGCGGGCACGCTCCGCCTTCCGCCGAACGATAGGCAAGGCCCGCTTGGACGGACGTTCGCAACCCACGGCGCACAGATCGCCGCGTCTGGTCGCGCAGGGCGCGACCGCCGTGCGCGGCGCCGCAGGCGACCTGTTGCGGGTGTTGGGAGGCCGACGTGTCGCCTCGTCGCTGTTGGTGGCCGCGCTGGCGCTGGCGGTCGGCACGTTCGCGATTCTCGCCGGTTACACGCCTGTCAAGCCGACGACCGCCGTCGTCGTCGCCCTGTTCGCCGCCAACGGCGCCCTGATCCTCGCCCTGTTCACGCTCGTGGCCGCCGAAGCGCTGCGCCTCGCCTCGGCGCGCCGCGCCGGCGTCGCGGGCGCGCGGATGCACGTGCGCATCGTCGCGCTGTTTTCGTTCGTGGCGGCCGTGCCCGCCATCCTGATGTCGATCTTCGCGGTGCTCACCGTCGTCCAAGGCCTGAATCCCTCGTTCATGGGCGCGGTCGGCGGCTTCGTCGACGCGACGACGCAAGCCGCCAACCGATACCAGGACGAACAATGCCGTTCGCTGGTCCGCGAGGGCGAATTGACCGCCGACGACCTCGGCAAGGCGCTCACCACCTTCGGCGTGGGCAGCGACGGCTTCCGCCAAATCTTCGATTCGCGCGCCAAGTTCCTCAGCTTCAAGCTCGCCCTGATCGTCAATTCGGCCGGCGAGCGCGTCGACGGCGCGGACGGCGCCTCGATGGCGGCGCCGACGCCGAGGCCGGCCGACTTCGCCGACGCCCGCGCGGCCAAGCCGCAATGCCTCGTGCTGGGCGATCGCGTGACCTATGCCGTGCTGCGCGCGATCCCCGGCTATCCCGAATTCTTCCTCTATGCCGGCCGGCGCATCGACCCGTTCGCCGACCGCTTCAAGGCCGAGGCGTCGGTCGTGGTCGGAAAGTTCGCGGAATTCGCGCGCAGCCGGGTGGCGCTGGAGGTCGCCTATGCCGCGCTGCTGGCGCTGCTCGCCACCACGATCCTGCTCGCGGCGATCTGGCTCGGCCTGTCGCTGGGCAATCGCATCGTGGCGCCGATCCGCGCGCTGATCCGCGCCACCGACCGGGTCGCGGCGGGCGACCTCGACGTGCAGGTGCCCGTGCGCCGCGAGGACGGCGACATCGCGCATCTCGGCGAGACGTTCAACAAGATGACCGCCGAACTCGACCAGCAGCGCGCGCGCCTGATCGCGGCCGGCCGGCTGGACGCGCGCAGGCGCGCCTTCACCGAGGCCGTGCTGTCGGGCGTGCCGGCGGCCGTGGTGGGGGTCGACGGCGAGGGCGCGGTGACGGCCGCCAACGCCTACGCCGAGGCGCTGCTCGCGCCGGGCCCGGACGACCGGATCGTCGGCAAGCGCCTGCTCGACCTCGCGCCGGAGCTGGCGGGCGCGCTCGGCGCCGCCGGCGCGGGCCGCCACGGCGTGCAGCGCGCGCAGGCGACGCTCAAGCGCGGCGGGCGCGAGCGCATCCTCGACGTGCGCGTGACGAGCGATCCCGCCAACGCGGACCTCGGCTCCGTCGTCACGCTCGACGACATCACCGACCTCGTGACCGCGCAGCGCTCGGCCGCCTGGGCCGACGTCGCGCGCCGCATCGCCCACGAGATCAAGAACCCGCTGACGCCGATCCAGCTGTCCGCCGAGCGCTTGCGCCGCCGCTTCGGCGCCGGGGTCGTCGAGGGCCGCGAGGTGTTCGACCGCTGCGTCGAGACGATCGTCCGCCAAGTCGAGGACATCAAGCGGATGGTGGACGAGTTCTCGTCCTTCGCGCGGATGCCGCGCGCCCGGCCGGAGCGGGGCGACGTCGCCGACTGCGTGCGGCAGGCGACGTTCCTGATGCGCGTCGCCCATCCGGCGATCGAGTTCCGCGAGGACACGCCGCACGGGCGGGTCGAGGCCGCGTTCGACCCGCGCCTGCTGTCCCAGGCGCTGACCAACGTGATCAAGAACGCCACCGAGGGAATCGAGGCGCGCGCCGACGGCGTCGCGTCCGGCCGCGTCGAGGTGACGCTGAGCGAGGAGGACGACGCCGTGACGATCGACGTGGCCGACGACGGCAAGGGCTTTCCGCCCGAGGAGGGCCGCGCGGCCTTGCTCGAACCCTACGTGACGACGCGCGCCGAGGGCACGGGCCTCGGCCTGCCGATCGTCGCCAAGATCCTCGAGGACCACGGCGGCCGCATCGAGCTGCTCGACGGCCTCGAACGGCCCGACGGCGGCCGCGGCGCGCGCGTGCGCATGACGTTCCCCCGCCGGCCGCCGGGCGACCGGCCGGCCGCCGCCACGGGCGCCGCCTGATGGGCGCCGACATCCTCGTCGTGGACGACGAAGAGGACATCCGCGAGATCGTCGCGGGCATCCTCTCCGACGACGGCCACTCGCCGCGCGTGGCGCGCGACTCGACCGAGGCGCTCGCGGCCATCGCCGCGCGCCGTCCCCAGCTCGCGTTCTTCGACATCTGGCTGCAGGGCTCCAAGCTCGACGGCCGTCGCCTTCTCGAGGAGGCGCGCAAGCACCATCCCGACCTTCCCGTCGTCATGATCTCGGGCCACGGCAACATCGAGACCGCCGTGCAGGCGATCAAGCTCGGCGCCTACGACTTCATCGAGAAGCCGTTCAAGGCCGACCGGCTGTCGCTGGTGGCCGAGCGCGCGCTCGAACACGCGAGGATGCGCCGCGAGCTCGACGCGCTGAAGTCGCGCGGCGCCGCGCCCGACGACATCGTCGGCGCGTCGGCGGCGATCTCGCAGCTGCGCGCCACCCTCGACCGCGTCGGGCCGGCGAATTCGCGCGTGCTGATCACCGGCGGCCCGGGCGTCGGCAAGGATCTGGCGGCGCGCCGCCTGCACGCGCTATCGCCCAGGGCCGGCGCGCCCTTCGTCGTCGTCAACGCGGTCGCGCTCGCGCCGGGCGACGTCGAGGCGGAATTGTTCGGCGTCGAGGGGCCCGACGGCGCGCCCCGCAAGGTCGGCGCGCTCGAGGAGGCGCACGGCGGCACGCTCTACCTCGACGAGGTCGGAGACATGTCGACGGAGACGCAAGGCAAGGTGCTGCGCGCGCTGGTCGACCAGAACTTCGCGCGCGTCGGCGGCGCGCGGCGCGTGTCGGTCGACGTGCGCGTCATCTCCTCGACCGGCCGCGACATGCCCGCGCTGATCGCCGAAGGCCTGTTCCGCGAGGACCTGTTCCACCGGCTCGCGGTGGTGCCGGTGCGCGTGCCCGCGCTGGCGGAGCGGCGCGACGACGTGCCGATGCTGGTCGAGCACTTCATGGCGCGCAGCGCCGCGGCGGGCGGGCCGCCGGCGCGCCCGATCGCGCCCGACGCGATGGCGGTGCTGCAGGCCCATGACTGGCCCGGCGGCGTGCGCCAGCTGCGCAACAACGTCGAGCGCCTGCTGATCCTGGCCGCCGGCGCGCCCGGCGCCGAGGTCACCGCCGACCTGCTGCCCGCCGAGATCGGCGCGCTCGTGCCCGGCGTGCCGGCCGGCGATTCGGCGGAGGCCGCGCGGCTGATGACGCTGCCGCTGCGCGAGGCGCGCGAGGTGTTCGAGCGGCAATATCTCGTCGCGCAGATCGGCCGCTTCAGCGGCAACGTCTCGCGCACCGCCGAATACGTCGGGATGGAGCGTTCGGCGCTCCACCGGAAACTGAAGTCGCTGGGCATCGGCGGCGAACCGGAGGGGAAATGAGCCGCGTCGCCTACGTCAACGGCCGCTACGTCCGCCACGCCGACGCCCGCGTCCACGTCGAGGACCGCGGCTACCAGTTCGCCGACGGCGTCTACGAGGTCTGCGAAGCCCTCGGCGGCCGCCTCGTCGACGAGGCGCGCCACCTCGACCGGCTGGAGCGCTCGCTGCGCGAATTGCGCATCGCCATGCCGATGGACCGCGCGGCTTTGCGCTTCGTGCTGCGCGAGACGCTGCGGCGCAACCGCGTGCGCGAGGGCATCGTCTATCTCCAGGTCACCCGCGGCGTCGCCCGGCGCGACCATCCCTTTCCCGCCGCGACGAGGCCCGCCGTCGTCGTCACCGCGCGCGCGCACGATCCCGCCAAGGGCGCGGCGCAGGCGCGGACCGGCGTCGCCGTCGTCACGCGGTCCGACGAGCGCTGGTCGCGGCCCGACATCAAGTCGGTCTCGCTGCTTCCCAACGTGCTGGCCAAGCAGCACGCGCGCGAGAGCGGCGCCGCCGAATGCTGGTTCGTCGACCGCGACGGGCTCGTCACCGAAGGCGCCTCGACCAACGCCTGGATCGTCACCGCCGACGGCGCGATCGTCACGCGCGCGGCGGACCGCTCGATCCTGCGCGGAGTCACGCGCACGACGCTGCTCGACGTCGCCGCCGGCCTGCAATTGCGGGTCGAGGAGCGCGCCTTCACGGTCGAAGAGGCCAAGGCGGCGCGCGAGGCGTTCTATTCGAGCGCCACGACCATCGTCATGCCCGTGGTGTCGATCGACGGCGCCGCCGTCGGCGACGGCAAGCCGGGGCCGGTCGCCCGGCGCCTGCGCGCGGCGTTCCGCGACTTCGCCGCCGTCACCTGAGCGGCGGCGGGCCCTCAGTTGGCGAAGCGGAAGTGGAACACGTCGCCGTCGGCGACCGGATAGTCCTTGCCCTCGAGGCGGAACTTGCCGGCTTCGCGCGCGCCGGCCTCGCCCGCGCAGGCGACGTAATCGTCGTAGGCGATCGTCTCGGCGCGGATGAAGCCCTTCTCGAAATCGGTGTGGATGACGCCGGCCGCCTGGGGGGCGCGCGCGCCGCCCTCCACCGTCCAGGCCCGCGCTTCCTTCGGTCCCACCGTGAAGAACGTCACGAGGTGCAACAGCCCATAGCCGGCGCGGATGACGCGGTTGAGGCCGGGCTCCGTCAGGCCCACGGCGTCGAGATAGTCCTTGCGGTCGCCCTCCGGCAGCACGGCGATCTCGCTTTCGATCTTGGCCGAGACGACGACGCAGGCCGCGCCCTCGGCTTTCGCGCGCTCCGCGACGCGGGCCGAGAACGCGTTGCCCCGGTCGGCGGAGGCTTCCTCCACGTTGCAGACGTAGAGCACGGGCTTCGACGAAAGCAGTCCCAGCGCGTGGAAGGCGCGGCGCTCCTCGGGGCCGTTGACGGCCACGCGCGCCGGCTTGCCCTCGCGCAGGGGCGCGAGGCAGCGCTGCATCAGCTCGAACGTCTCCTTCGCCTCCTTGTCGCCGCCCTTGGCGCGCTTTTCGGCGGCGACCGCCCGCTTTTCGAGGCTGTCGAGGTCGGCCAGCATCAGCTCGGTCTCGATCGTGTCGATGTCCGAGACGGGATCGATCCTGCCCTCGACGTGCGTGATGTCGCCGTCCTCGAAGCACCGCACGACGTGCGCGACGGCGTCGCATTCGCGGATGTTGGCGAGAAACTGGTTGCCGAGCCCCTCGCCCTTCGAGGCGCCGCGCACCAGCCCGGCGATGTCGACGAAGGTCAGGCGCGTCGGGATGATCTGCTTGGAGCCGGCGATGCCCGCCAGCGCATCGAGCCTCCCGTCGGGCACCGCCACGTCGCCGACGTTGGGCTCGATGGTGCAGAACGGATAATTCGCCGCCTGCGCGGCTGCGGTCTGCGTCAGCGCGTTGAAGAGCGTCGACTTGCCGACGTTCGGCAATCCGACGATGCCGCATTTGAAGCCCATGGGAACGGATCGCCCGGTGAGGTTGGTCGGGCGTCCCTATGGAGGGCCGGGGCGCGCCGCGCAAGCGCCGCGCGCGCGCCCTCAGGCGGCCGCGACCGCCCGGGCGAGCATCTGGCGGACGGCTTGCGCCTTCTCCTGCAGCGCCGGGTTGTCGATCGCCTGCATCGAGGCCACCGGGTCGATGGCCGCGATCTCGCTCCTGCCGCCGTCGGCGTCGCGCACCACGACGTTGCAAGGCAGCATCGTGCCCACCTTGTCCTCGAGCTTCAGCGCCTCGTGCGCGAGGCCGGGGTTGCAGGCGCCCAGGATGAGGTAGGGCGCGTGGTCGACGCCGAGCTTCGCCTTCAGCGTCGCGGCGACGTCGATCTCGACGAGCACGCCGAAGCCCTCGCCGGCGAGCGCCTTGCGCGCGCGGGCGACCGCGTCGGCGAAGGGAACGTCGAGCGTGCGGCCGATGTAATAGGTCATGAGAAGCGCCTCCGAAGGCGTCGGACATGGCGCCGCCGCGGCGGACCGGCAAGTGCGGCGCGCCGACGCGGCCCGTTCAGCCTTCCAGCGTGTAGAGGCCGACGTCTATCACGCCAGAACGGAACCCCGCCTCGCAATAGCTGAGGTAATAGGTCCACAGCCGGCGGAACCGGCCGTCGTAGCCCATCGCGTCGAGCCGCGGCGCTGCGGCGAGGAAGCGCCGGCGCCATTCCGCGAGCGTGCGCGCGTAGCTCTCCGCGAAGGTCTCCACGGCGGCGAGCCTGAGCCCGGCCTTGGCGATCTCGCGTTCGAGCAGGCCGGGCGAGGGCAGGAAGCCGCCGGGAAACACGTGGCGCTGGATGAAGTCGGCGCGGCGGCGATAGGCGTCGAAATGCGCGTCGGCGATGGTGATGACCTGCAACGCCGCGCGGCCGCCGGCCGCCAGGCGCTGGCGAATGGCGCGGAAATAGCCGGGCAGGAACGCCTCGCCGACCGCTTCGGCCATCTCCACCGAGGCGATGCGGTCGAACGTGCCGGTCTCGTCGCGATAGTCGCGCAGGTCGAGCGCCACGCGGTCGGAGAGGCCGCGGCGGCCGATTTCCGCGCGCGCGAAGTCGAGCTGCGCCGGCGACAGGGTCAGGCCCTGCACGCGCGCCGCGCCCGCTTCGGCCATCGCGGCGGCGAGCGCGCCCCAGCCACAGCCGATCTCCAGCACGCGCTCGCCGCCGCGCAGGTCGAGGCGCTCCACGATCGCGGCGAGCTTGGCGCGCTGCGCCTCCTCGAGGTCGGCCGCGCCGCGGTCCCAGCGCGCGGAGGAATAGACCATGCCCTCGTCGAGCCAGGCGCGGTAGAAGTCGTTGCCGAGGTCGTAATGCGCGATGACGTTGGCGCGGCTGCCGCGCCTGGTGTTGGCGCGCAGGCGATGGCGCAGGCGATGCCAGGCGCGCAGCGGCGCGAGATCGAGCGCACGGCCGAAGAACGCCTCGTCCTGCCGCGCGCCCCATTCGATCAGGGAAGTCAGGTCGGGCGTCGTCCAATCGCCGTCGATCCAGCCGTCGACGAGGCCGGCTTCGCCGCGGGTGGCCGCCCGCCACGCGCCGCGCATCCGCTCGATGCGCAGCGACGCGGCGGGACCGGGCGCGTCGCCGACGTGGGCGAGGCGCCCGCCTGAGGGAAACTCCACTTCGATCGAGCCGACGCGCGCGCGCGCCAGCTTGCGGCGCATCGGCGTCGCGGCCAAGCGTTCGGAGGGCGTCACGATTCCGTTCCCCGCGGCGCGCCGAACGGCGCCGGGCGCGCGGTCACGTCGGGCGCGGACGCGGGCCGATGCGGCCGCACGCCGATGCGCTTGAAAAACAGCCGGACCGCTTCCCAATGGATGGCGGCCACGATCTTGAGCGTCTGCGCGGGGAACGCAGCGAGCGCGCGGGCGAGCGCGCCATCGGTCAGTTCGACGCGCCCGCCCGCCTGCGTCGCGGTCAGCACGACCCCGGCCTCGTCGCGGACGCGGATCGCGACGGAAAGGCGGTCGCCGGGCGGCCGCACCGTGAAGTCGTATGCGAGTTCCATGTCCATGAACGGCGAGACGTGGAAGTCCTTGGCGCAAGAATGCTCGACCGCCGCCCCGCGCGCAAGCGCCCCGCGGTCCACCGGCAGCAGGTAGCCGTGACGCTCGCCGAACGTGTTGTGGACCTCGTAGAGGATGGCGCCGAGGCCCCCGTCGCCGCCGTGGCAGAAATGGACCGTGATCGGATTGAACGCGTAGCCGAACAGGCGCGGCACGGTCAGCGTGCGGATCGACGCGGCGAAGGCGCCCAGCCTCGCCTCGGCGAGCCGCGCTTCGATCCAGGCCCGCAGCGGCGTGCCGTCGCGCGCGCCGTAGTCGCGGTCGTGGAACGAGAACGGCGCGAAGCGGCCGTGCGCGAACAGCCTCAGCCTGCGGTCGAGTTCGGGCAGTTCGTCGAGGTCGATCAACATCGCGCAGACGCGATAGGCCAGCGCGTGCCGGCGCGGACGCAAACGGCGATGCGCGACCTCCGTCACGTAGAGCGCGCTGGCGAACCTGGCGGTCACGCGAACGCCTCCGCCGGCCGCGCCGCCCACGCGCCGCGCGGACCCAGCACGATGCGCGCGGATTCCGCCTCGACGCTCCAGGGTCGCCGCACGCCGCCGATGGCCTCGGCGACGGCCAGCCCCGCCTGCAAGCCGTCTTCGTGGAATCCCGCGCCGAAATGGGCGCCGCAGAACCAGGTCGCGCGCGAGCCCTGCAATTCCCAGAGCCGCTCCTGCGCGGCGAGCGCGGCCGAATCGAAGATCGGATGTTCGTAGACGCGGCGGCGCCAGACCGTCGAAGGATCGGGCGGGCGCGGCGGGTTCAGCGTCACGAACACGTCGGGACCGGCCAAGTTTTGCAGGCGGTTCATCCAATAGGTCACGCAAGGACCGGCGTCGTCGCCGCGCGGGCCGACGTAGTTCCAACTCGCCCAGACCCGCCGGTCGCGCGGCATGAACGCCGGGTCGGCGTGCAGCCAGGCGACGTTGCGCGAATAGCGGAACGCGCCGAGGATCTCGCGTTCGCGCGGGTCGGGGTCGCCCAGCAGAGAGAACGCGCGGTCGGCGTGCGTGCCGAGCACGACGGCGTCGAAGCGCCGTTCCCCGCCCGTTGCGTCGCGCACCGTCGCGCCGTCCGCCTCGCGGGTCACGCGGGTCGCCGCCACGCCGATCCGCGCGCCGGGCCCGATCGCGCCGACGAGCCGGTCCACGTAGTCGCGCGAACGGTGCGCCAGCGTGCGCCATTGGGGACGGCCGCGGAATTTCAGCAAACCGTGGTTTTCGCAGAACCGGACATAGGCGCGCGCCGGGTAGTCGCCCGCGCGCGAGGCCGGCGCCGACCAGACCGCCGCCGTCATCGGATAGAGATGGTCCTCGCGGAACGCTTCGCCGATGCCCAGCCGGTCAAGGTAGGCGGCGAGCGTCTCGTCGCGCAGGCCGGCGAGGTCGCGCGGCGCGCGGAGGTAAAACCGCGCCAGCCCGCCCAGCATCCGCCAGAACCGCGGGTTCACCAGGTTGCGCTTCTGCGCGAACAGGGTCGAAAGCCCGTCGCCCGAATATTCCAGCGCGCCGTCGTCGAGCGACACGGCGAAGGACATGTCCGAAGGTTCCGAGCGCGCGCCGACGTGGTGCAGCAGCGCGGAAAAATTCGGGTAAGTCGTCTCGTTGAAGACGATGAAGCCGGTGTCGACCGCGACCCTCGACCCGTCGGCGCGCACGATCTCCGCCGTGTCGCAATGGCCGCCCGCGCGCGGTTCGGCCTCGTAGAGCGTGACGTCATGCGCGTGCGAGGACAGCCAGGCGGCGGAAAGCCCCGCCACGCCCGACCCGATCACCGCGATCCTCTTGCGATCCATGACGCCCCCGATCATGCTGCTCCCGCGATCGTTACGGCGCAACGAGGGCGTCGTTTCAGGACCGGGGCATTTGCAATCGCAATTTGGTTCATATATGAACCATTGTCTGTGCGGAGGAGCACGATGGTCGCCGTGACGGAAGCCTTGACTGGCGGGTGCCAGTGCGGAGCGGTTCGCTATCGGCTGGCTCACGCGCCAAAGGCGCCCGCGATCTGCCATTGCCGGATGTGCCAAAAGGCCGGCGGCGGTCCGTTCATGGCGTTCGGCGGCGTGCCGATGGAGGACTTCGCTTGGATGCGCGGCGCGCCGGCGACCTTCAAGTCGTCCGACCTCGCCACGCGCTACTTCTGCGCCCTCTGCGGCACGCCGCTCGCCTACAAGCAGGACGCAAGCAAGCGCATCAGCGCGACGCTGGGATCGCTCGACGATCCGGCGGCCGCCCCGCCGCGCGAGCAGCTCGGGGTCGAGGCGCGCTTGCCTTGGGCGGCCGCGCTCGCCACCTTGCCGGACGTGCGCACGCTGGATTGGATGGCCAAGCGCGGCATCGAGACCGCCGGCAGCCGGCAGGCGCCCGACCGCGATTGAATTTCCGCCGCGCCGCCGCGGCGACCCGACGAGCCCGAGGAAACCATGATGACCGACGCCTTCATCTACGACGCAGTCCGCACGCCGCGCGGACGCGGCAAGCCGGACGGTTCCCTGCACGAGGCGACCGCGCTGCATCTGGCGGCCACCGCGCTGGCCGCGATCAAGGACCGCAACGGGCTCGACCCGGAGCGGATCGACGACGTGGTGCTGGGCTGCGTCGATCCGGTCGGCGAGGCCGGCGGCGACATCGCGCGCGCCGCCGCCATCGTGGCCGGTTATGGCCACAAGGTGCCAGGCGTGCAGATCAACCGCTTCTGCGCCTCGGGGCTGGACGCGGTGAACTTCGCCAGCGCGCAGGTGATGTCGGGTCAGCAGCGGATGGCGGTCGCCGGCGGCGTGGAGAGCATGAGCCGGGTGGGCATCGGCGCCTCGGGCGGCGCCTGGCCGATGGACCCGGCCATAGCGATCCCGTCGTATTTCATGCCGCAGGGCGTGTCCGCCGACCTGATCGCGACCAAATACGGCTTCTCGCGCACCGACGTCGACGCCTATGCGGTGAAGTCGCAGCGACGCGCCGCCGCGGCCTGGGACGCCGGCCGCTTCGCCAAGTCCGTCGTGCCGGTGAAGGACGTCAACGGCATCACGCTGCTCGACCGCGACGAGCACATGCGGCCCTCCACCGACATGCAATCGCTGGCCTCGCTCAAGGCGTCGTTCGCCGCGATGGGCGAACAGGGCGGCTTCGACGCGGTGGGCATCGACGCGCATCCCGAGGTCGAGCGCATCGATCACGTCCACCACGCCGGCAATTCGTCGGGCATCGTCGACGGCGCCGCCGCCGTGTTGATCGCGGACGCGCAGACCGGCAAGGCGGCGGGCCTCAAGCCGCGCGCGCGCGTGCGCGCCTTCGCCAACGTCGGGTCCGACCCCGCGTTGATGCTGACGGGCCCGGTCGACGTGACCAAAAAGGTGCTCGCCCGCGCCGGCATGTCGATCGCCGACATCGACCTGTTCGAGGTCAACGAGGCCTTCGCGTCCGTCGTGTTGCGGTTCCAGCAGGCGTTCGGCGTCGCCGACGACAGGATCAACGTCAACGGCGGGGCGATCGCGCTCGGCCATCCGCTGGGCGCCACCGGCGCGATGTTGCTGGGGACCGCGCTCGACGAACTCGAGCGCACCGGCAAGTCGACCGCGCTGATCACGCTGTGCATCGGCGCCGGAATGGGCACCGCCACCATCATCGAACGCGTCTGAGACGACGGGAGCAGGACATGGCCGATCCAAACATCCGCCTCGACGTCGATTCCGACGGCATCGCGCTGGCGACTTGGGACATGCCGGGCCGCACGATGAACGTCATCACCGCCGGCATGGTCGACGAATTCGAGGCGCTCGTGGACCGCGTCGCCGGCGACGCCGCGATCAAGGGCTGCGTCATCGCCTCGGGCAAGGACACGTTCTCCGGCGGCGCGGACCTCGGCATGCTGCAGGGCCTTCGCGAACTCTCCGAGAAGACCGCCAAGGCGAGCGGCGAGGAGGCCGCCGCCAAGGCGCTGTTCGAGGGATCGCGCAAGCTGTCGCTCGTGTTCCGCAAGCTCGAGACCTGCGGCAAGCCGTTCGCCGCCGCCATCGAGGGCACCTGCCTCGGCGGCGCGTTCGAGCTCGCGCTCGCCTGCCATCGCCGCGTCCTCTCGGACGCGCCCAAGGCGGCGGTCGGCCTGCCGGAGATCAAGGTCGGGCTGTTTCCCGGCGGCGGCGGCACGCAGCGCGTGGCGCGCCTGATGCAGACCGGCGACGCGCTGCAGATGCTGTTCAAGGGCGACCAGATCAAGCCCGCCGCGGCGCTGAAGATGGGCCTCGTCCACGAGGTCGCGCCAGCCGGGAGCGCGATCGCGCGCGCGAAGGCCTGGATCAAGGACGGCGGCTCCGCGGTCGCGCCGTGGGACGAGACGGCCGGCGGCAAGCCTTCGTTCAAGCCGCCGTCGGGCCGCGTCTATTCGCCGGCCGGCATGATGACCTGGCCCGCCGCCAACGCCATCTACCGCCGCGAGACGCACGACAATTACCCCGCCGCCAAGGCGATCCTGCACGCCGTCTACGAGGGCCTGCAATTGCCGATCGACCAGGCCCTGCGGGTCGAGAGCCGCTGGTTCGCGCACGTGCTGCGCACGCCCCAGGCCGCGGCGATGATCCGCTCGCTGTTCGTCTCGATGGGCGAGCTCAACAAGGGCGCGCGCCGGCCCAAGGCGCCGGCGCCGGCCAAGCTCGACCGGATCGCCGTGATCGGCGCCGGCTTCATGGGCGCGGGCATCGCCTACGTCAGCGCGATGGCGGGCCTCGACGTGGTGCTGATCGACCGCGACCAGGAGGCCGCCGACAAGGGCAAGGCGCATTCCCACAAGCTGATGAGCGACCGCATCGCCAAGGGACGCGCGAAGACCGCCGACCGCGACGCGCTGCTTTCGCGCATCCACGCCACCGCGGACTTCGCGGAGCTGAAGGGCTGCGACCTCGTGGTGGAGGCAGTGTTCGAGGAGCGCGGCGTGAAGGCGGAGACGACGAGGAAGGCGCAGGCCGTGCTCGGGCCCGACGTGATCTTCGCCTCCAACACCTCGACGCTGCCCATCACCTCGCTGGCGGCCAACGCGGAGAAGCCGGAAAACTTCGTCGGCATCCATTTCTTCTCGCCGGTCGACAAGATGGCGCTGGTCGAGATCATCATGGGCGCCAAGACCGGCGAGCGCGCGCTCGCCACCGCGATGGACTTCGTGCGGCGCATCAGGAAGACGCCGATCGTGGTCAACGACTGCCGCGGCTTCTTCGCCAACCGCTGCGTGTTCGCCTACATCCTCGAAGGGTTCGAGATGCTGCGCGAGGGCGTGCCGCCCGCCATGATCGAGAACGTCGCGCGCATGGCGGGGATGCCGGTCGGCCCGCTGTCGCTGACCGACGAGGTGGCGGTCGACCTCACCTACAAGATCCTGAAGGCCACCGAGGCCGACATGGGCGCGGGATCGGTCGCCCCCGCGCACATGGCGCTGATGCACGAGATGGTCGACATCGACGGCCGCTTCGGCCGCAAGAACGGCAAGGGCTTCTACGACTATCCCGCCGGCGGCAAGAAAGCCCTGTGGCCGGGTCTCGCCAAGTTCGCCGGCGCGAAGCCCGATCCCGATTCGCTCGACGTCGATACGTTGAAGCGGCGCTTCCTCTACGCGCAGGCGCTGGAGGCGGCGCGCACCGTCGAGGAGGACGTGATCGTCGACCCGCGCGAGGCCGACGTGGGCTCGATCCTCGGCTTCGGCTTCGCTCCCTGGAGCGGCGGCGTTCTGTCGCTGATCGACGGCATCGGCGCCGCCGAATTCGTCTCCCGCGCCGAGGCGCTGGAAAAGGCCCACGGCCCGCGCTTCAAGCCGTGCAAGCTGCTGCGAGACATGGCGGCCAAGGGCGAGACGTTCTACGGCCGCGCCGCCGCCAATTCGGGCGCCAAGACCGCGGCGTGACGGGGTGACGGCGGGGGCGCTCCCCGCCTCAGTCCGCGCGCGCGATCACGATGCCCGACAGGATGTCGTGCAGGCAGCGCTTCTCGCGCTCGAAGAAACTCAGGGCGAACACGGGCGGGAAGCCGAGGCTCAGCCACAGCAGCACCGCGTGCAGCGCCGCGTGGACGTGCGTCGGCCGCGCGTGGTCCGCGGCGAGCCGCGCGTCGAGCCCCGTCAGGCGCATGCCCCAGGTCGCGCGATGGCGGCCGCCGACCGTCAGCGCCTCGTAGATCAGTCCCACCGTCGGAAACATCGGCGGCAACAGCAAGAGCGACAGGCCGAGCGTCAGCACGGTCAGCGCCAGCCAGGCGAAAAAGGCGACCACGCCCACCAGGACGAAATCGAACAGGAACGCGAGGAACCGGCGCGTGCGCACGCCTTCGAGCGCGCCGGCGGGCAACGCGGGCCAGCCTTTCGCGTTCGGCGCGGAACCGAGACGGGCGGCGTCGGACATGGATGCCTCCTGTTTCCGGGCGGTCGCCCGGGCGTCCATTAGATGGTGACGCCGCGCCGCGGCGCAAGGGCGCGCGCCCTCTGTCCGCGTGCCGCGCCCTGTCCGTCTTTGCGAGGAGCGTCAGCGACGAAGCAATCCAGACGCCATTCAGTCGAACGCGCGGCCGTTGCCGACGACTGGGTTGCTTCGCTTCGCTTGCAAAGACGGCGGTGGTTCGGGCAGGCCGCTTCAATCGAACGCGCGTCCCGCGTCTTCCCCGCCGCACTGCGCGGGTGTAATCTTCGGCGACCCGGGAGGGACGCGCATGCTCCTCGACGCGCTCACGCTCGGCCGCACGCGCGCGCAATGGATCGCGCAATATGCCGAGAGCCACCGCAATCCGGTCAACCGGACCTGCCATACGTTCGGCATCCCGATGATCGCGCTGTCCGTCGTCCTGTTCGTCGCCGCGATCTTCGTCCATTGGCTTTGGCCGTGGGGGCTGGGGCTGTTCGTCGCCGGATGGGCGTTGCAATTCGTCGGCCACGCGGTCGAGGGCAAGCCGCCGGAGTTCCTCAAGGACTGGCGTTTCCTGTTCGTGGGCCTGTCGTGGTGGTTCGAGAAGATGCGTGGCAAGGCGTAAGCCCCGCGCCCTCGCAATTCGGCGCGGGGCCGCCTATATCGGGCGTCGAGGCCATGCTCGACGACGTTTACAATTCGCGGCTGCTCGCGCTCGCCGCCGACATCCCGAGGCTCGGCCGGCTGGCCGACGCGCAGGGCTCGGCGCGCGCCCATTCCCGGCTGTGCGGATCGACGGTGACCGTCGACGTGAAGCTGCGGGACCGGCGGATCGTCGATTTCGCCCATGACGTGAAGGCCTGCGCGCTGGGCCAGGCGTCTTCCTCGCTGATGGCGCGCCACGCGATCGGCGCGACGCTCGAGGACGTGGCGGCGATGCACGCCGCCGTGCGCGCGATGTTGAAGGAGGGCGCGCCGGCGCCCTCGGGCCGCTTCGCCGATTTCGCGGTGCTGGAGCCGGTGCGCGACTATCGCGCCCGCCACGCCTCGACGCTGCTGACCTTCGAGGCGACCGAGGCGGCGATGCGCGACGCGCTCGCCAAGGCCGGGAGCGAGCCCGAGGCCGCGACGCCGGCCGGCGCGTGACCACGCCCGTCCGCCGCGCAGCGCATTGGGCGATCCGCTTCTACCAGCTCACGCTCTCCGCGCTGGTGGGCCGGCAGTGCCGGCATTTGCCGACCTGTTCCGAATATGCCGACCTCGCGATCCAGAAGCACGGCCTGTGGGCCGGCGGCTGGATGGGCTTGGCGCGCATCCTGCGCTGCCGGCCCGGCGGCACCCATGGCTACGATCCGCCGCCCGAGGCCGTGCCGGCGCGCGCGCGCTGGTGGACGCCGTGGCGCTACGGGCGCTGGGCGTGAGGGCGCTCAGCGCGGCGCGGCGGCGAGCGTGAAGGCTTCGAGGCGCCGGCGCCCGTCGTCGGGCAGGCCGGCCAGCGCGGCGAGATAGGCGCGGCCGTCGGCGCAGCGCCGCGCGTCGTCGAACGGCGTTGCGGGCGCCTTGCCGTCGAGCAGCAATGCCACGTCGTCGCGGCCGAGGCCCTTGGCGCCCAGCGCGGAATCGAAGGCGACGAAATCGGCGGGCGTCGGGCGCTCGACCGGCTTGGCCTGCGCGCCTTCCACGATCGCGGCGAGATCGGCCGAGGCGAGCCTGCCCACCAACGGACGGGCGCCCGCCGCGAAGGCGCGGAAGGGCGCGCCGCCGCCGCTCCCGAACAGGAAGTCGCCGCAAAACTTGGCTTGGTCCTGTCCGGTCGCGGACGCGATGGCGGCCTGCGCGGCGAACACGGCGTCGAGCGCGGCCAGCGGCGCGCCGGCCGCGTATTTGCCGCGCGCGCGCTTCAACTCGGCGGTCGCGCGCTCGAGATAGTCCTCGGGCGAGGCGGCCTTGCCGGCCCGCACGTAATCCTTGCCGAAGCCGACCAGGATCGTCTCGTAGACGTCGGGCATGGAATCCTTGAGCCGCTCGTAGAACGGCGCGTAGTCGGGCGCGTCGGAGGCGAGCCGCGTCTCCACGATGCCCAAGGCGTCG
>JAGWKJ010000207.1 GCA_028865375.1 Hyphomicrobiales bacterium
CGCAAGGCGCGGGCGATGACGCGCGGCCCCGGCGCGGGCTCGGGCCGGGCATGAGCCGCAAGCCGGCCAAGCGGCGGGCCAGGTCGGCGAGCGCCCGCCGTTGGCCCGCTTTCGTCGCGCCCGCCGCGATCCTCGCACTCGCGCTCGGCGCGCTCGTGCTGACGCCGGCGCGACGGTCGCTGCTGGGCCTCGACCACGAGCGGTTCGCCGCCCTCGCCTCTCTTGCCGCGCTCGCGACGTGGATTCTCGGCGTCGGTCTCTCGACGCCCTCGCGACGCCGGGTCTCGGGCCGCGCGCTGATCGTCGCGGCGATCCTCTCCACGTTGGCGACGCTCGGCTGGAAGGAGCGTTTCGTCCTCGCCGGCGCCGCCGACCGCCTCGTCGGCGCGACGCCCGTCCGCCCCGCCAAACTCGCGGCCAAGCCACCAGCCGCGAACCGCGGCGTCGCGCAAGCCGCGTCTCGCGGCAAGCCCGCGGGCAGGACCTTCTCGCTGAAGCGCGGCGCCGACGGGCAATTCACCGTCGAAGTCTCGATCGGCGGGCGCAGCCTGCCGTTCCTGCTCGACACCGGGGCGACGCTGGTCACCCTGCGCGCCGAGGACGCCGCGGCGATCGGCTGGGGCGCCGACAAGCTCTCCTTCGACGCGCGCATCGCCACCGCCAACGGCGAGGCGAAGGCGGCGCCGCTGGTGTTGCCCGACGTGCGGGTGGGCGGCATCGTCGTCCACGACGTGCAGGCGCTGGTCGCCGCGCCCGGCGCGCTCGACCGCGACCTGCTCGGCATGAGCTTCCTCGAAAAGCTCGACGGCTATTCGGTGTTCGGCGACCGCCTCACGATGCAGGCGAAGTGAGCGCGTCCTCCAAGGCGAAGGCCTCGACCGCGCCGGACTTGCCCTTCAACGCGAGCCCGCCGACGGGCGCGAAGCGGAAGCCGGGCGCGGCGGCCGCGGTCGCCGCCGAAGCGAGAACGTCGCGGCCCGCCTCCTTGGTCGCCGATTCCAGCCGCGCGGCGACGTTCACCGCGTCGCCCACGATCGAATAGTCGAAGCGCCGTTCCGAGCCCATGTTGCCGACGTGGACGGCGCCGGTGTTGACGCCGATCCCGATCCTGAGCGGCGCGTGCGCGACGCCCCGCGCCGTCGCTTCCCTCCCCATGTCGGCGTCGAGCGCCGCCACCGCGCGCAGCATCGCCAGCGCGGCGCGGCAGGCGCGCACGGCGTGGTCGGGCGCGTCGAGCGGCGCGTTCCAGAATGCCATCAGACCGTCGCCGAGATATTTGTCGACCGTGCCTCCTTCCGCGAGCACGACGTCCGTGAGCGCCGTGTGCAGGCGGTTGAGGAAGGCGACGACGCCCTGCGCGTCGAGCGCCTCGGCGCGCGCGGTGAAGTCGCGCGCGTCGCAGAACAGCACGGTGACGACCTTGGTCTCGCCGCCGAGTTTCAGCGCGGAAGGATCGGCGGCCAGCCTTTCGACCAGCGCGGGGGCGACGTAGCGCGAGAAGGCGACCCGCACCGCGCGGCGTTCGCGTTCGACGCCGCGATAGACCGCGAAGGTCGAGAGGCCATAGGCCGCGGCCATCGCGAGCGCGGGCGCGGCGGCGTCGAACAGCAGGCCGCGCGACGCGAACAGCGCGAAGCTCCCGGCCGCCGCGCCGACGACGCCCGTCGCCGCGCCGAGCGCGGCCGCAACTGGCCGTCGCGTCAGCGCGAGGCCGCCGACGGCGAGCGCGCCGAGGAAGGCCGCCAGCGCCTCGGCGTCGCGCGCCCAGTCGGGCCGCGCGAGGCCCGCGCCCGAGAGCGCCTGCTCGGCCAGCTCCGCATGCAGGTCGACGCCGGGCACGGCGCCTTGGAGGGGCGTCGAACGCAGGTCGAGCAATTCGAGCGCGGTGGCGCCGACGAACACGATCTTGCCCGTCAGCGCGCCCTCGGGAATGCGACCTTCCATGACGTCGACGAGGGAGACGTGCCGCGCCCTCCGGTAACCCGCGAAGTGCACGCGCACCTGGCCGTCGCGGTCGGTGGGGATCTCCAGCGCGCCGATCTTGACCGCGATCACGCCGTCGGCGGCGCCCGACGTCGTGCCGCCCGAAGCGTCCGAGGTCTTGACGACGACGGTCGAGGCGCCTTGCGCGATCCGCAGCGCCTCGGCCGCAAGCGACGGCACGTAGCGGACGGGTCCGCCGGGCGGGCCGACCGAGATCAGCAATGGAATTTTGCGCACGACGAGATCGCGGTCGGGAAAGAAATTCACCGCGCCGACTCCCTTCGCCGCCGCCGCCAGCGCGGGCAGCGGGCCAACGGCGCCGTCGAGCCGCGGCAGGAACGGCGCCGCGGGCGCGCCGGCGGTCGCGAAGCCGGCTTTCACCGGCGGCGCGTCCCCGCCGACATTCACGAGCTTGGTGGCGAGCGCCACCGGCGCCCGGGCGATCGCGGCGGCGAATTGCGCATCGTCGCCGGGCTGGCCGGCGAGCTTGGCGGCGAGCGCGTCGCGCTCGGCGCTCGGCGGCAGCGTGGCGACGATGCGGTCTGGCGAGTTGCGGTCGGGTTCGGCGAACACGACATCGAAGGCGACCGCCGCCGCGCCATCGGCGGCCAGCCGGTCCGTCAGCTTGGCGAGCAGCAGGCGCGGCCATGGCCATTGGCCGTAGGCCTTCAGCGACGCCTCGTCGATGTCGACCACGCGCACGGGAATGTCGGGCGACCACGCCCGCGGCCGGGCGACTTGATATTCGTCGAACGCCAAATCGCGCAGGCGGGCGAATCCCGCCGGCGGCCGCAATGCCAGCCAAGCGCCGGCGAGCGCCGGCATGATCGCAAGCGCGACCAAGGCCGCCCGTCCCCGTCCTCCGCCGCCCGCCATTGACGAGGTCTAGCCCGCGGCGCGCGCGGACGCCATCGCCCGGGTCGGCGGCCCCGGCGCGATTCGCCGCCCGCAACGTCGACCCGATCGCCGCCGCGACGGTGACACGATCGCTTCCTATATGAGGTCGCGCCGGCGGCGGCGCTCGATAGGAGCGACTTCGATGACGACCAAGGATTCGATGTTCGGCGCGGGCGCTCTGGCGTTGGCCGTCTACGCCGCAGGGGGCCTCCTCGCGCCGACGAGCGCGGGCCAATATGCCGAGCCGAGGCGGGCGGAGACGGCCGCGCCCGCGCAAGCCTGCCCGAAATGGTGTCCGCAGGACGCCAGCCCGTGCGATCCGGTGCAGTTCAAGATCGCCGACGGGCGTTGCCCGCCGCCGTTCTCGTTCGGCCGACGCTTCTGAGGTTTGACGCCGTCGCCGGTTCTGCCACAAGGCGCGGGACCGGAGGATCGAGATGGCGCGCGACGGACACGGCGGGAAGCGAAGCGACCGCGACGGGCGGCGACGCGGCGACAGGCCCCGCGAAGGCGCCGGACCGGAGCGCCCGCCGCGCGAGGCCGCGCCGCGGATGGCGGCGAAACGTCCCTTGATCTGGGGATTCCATGCCGCCGCCGCGGCGTTGAAAGCCCGCCGGCGGGAGATCGTGCGGATCCACGCCACCGCGGCGGCTGCGGAGCGGTTGGTGGCCGACGGTCTGGCCAAACCCGGCGAGATCGCCGTCGTCGACCAAGCTGCGCTCGCCGCCTTGCTTCCGCGCGACGCGGTCCACCAAGGCGTCGCGGTCGAAGCGGGGCCGCTGCCCGAGCTCGGTCTCGAAGACGTGCCCGACGGCGGCCTCGTCCTGGTGCTCGATCAAGTGACCGATCCGCACAATTTCGGCGCCATCTTGCGCACGGCCGCCGCCTTCGGCGTCGACGCCGTCGTGACGACCGACCGCCACGCGCCCCCCCTCACCGACGTGGTGGCGAAGGCCGCGTCCGGCGGCGCCGAGTTCACGCCGGTGGTGCGCGTCGTCAACCTCGCGCGCGCGCTCGACGAATTGGGCGAGCGCGGCTTCCACCGCGTGGGCCTCGATTCGGAAGGGGATGCAGATCTCGCCGCGCTGGCCCCCCGGCGGCCGCTCGCGCTCGCTTTGGGCGCCGAAGGCGCGGGCTTGCGCAGGCTGACGCGCGAGCGTTGCGACGCGCTGGCACGCATCGACCTGCCCGGCCCGATCAAGAGCCTGAACGTGTCGAACGCCTGCGCGGTCGCGCTCGCTTGCGTGACGGCGACCTCGCGCGAATAGGCGTCAGTTCTTCGGCACGGTCTTGGCGTAGGACAGGTCGAAGGTGCTGTCGCGCAGGGGATCGAGCGCGGTGCCTTCCGATGCGTCGAACGCATGGGGACGCGGCGCCCCGGGCCGCGGCGCGACCGCTGGTCCCGCTACGGCGTCGCCGGGCGCTGCGGCCGCCGAATCCGCGAACAGATCCGCGCCCGCCGTTGCGGCGCCCGTCGACCCCGCCGTCGCGTCGGCGACCGGCGACCGGGCGTCAGCGGCTGCCCGGTCGCCCGCCAGCGCCGGCGGCGCCCCGTCGAAAGCCGGCGCGACGTCGAACGGCGAGGGACTCGCCGGCGGCTTCGTCACGGGAGCGGCGGCGACCCTGAAGGGCGAAACGTCCGCCGGCGCCTGCACGGGAGAGACCGCGCCGCCGACCTTGGGCGCGACGGG
>JAGWKJ010000208.1 GCA_028865375.1 Hyphomicrobiales bacterium
AAAATGACGCGACGCTCGGCCGCGACAAGGTCGCCGGACTGCAAGCCCAGCTCGACGCGCAGGGCCGCGCCGCGGCCGCCGGCGGCGCCGCCGCCGCCAGGCTCGACACGCTGGTCTCCGACGAAGCCACCAAACGCGACCTGCTCAAGACCTACATGCGCAAATATGCGGAGGCGCTGGCTCACGAGACCGATGCCGCGACCCCCGCCGAGGCGCGCGTGATCTCGCCCGCCACGCCGCCCGACCTGCCGAGCTTTCCGCGCGCCGTGCCGACGCTGATCGTGGTCGGTCTGGCGGCGCTGCTGATCTCCGCCGCTCTGGCGGCGCTGAGGGCCGCGTTCGACGGTCGCGGCGAAGACGCGGTCGCCGCCCCGACGCCGCTCCGGGGCGAGGCCGCGCCGACGGCCGCGCCGCGTCGCGAAAGTCCGGTCGCCCGCTTGCGCGCCTTCGGACTCGATCCTCCGGCCGCGTCGGCGGCGGCGGCGGCTGCGCCGGCCGAAGCCGCGCCTTCCGGGCTGGCGGCCGACGAAGCCCCGCCTTCCGGCGACGTCAATTTCGCTTCCGATCCCGCACCGTCGCCGGACGTCTCGCCCGCCGGCCGCGCGGCGCTGCAATTGCTGTCGATCCACGACGGAATCCGCGGCCTCGTGGCGATGGTCGCCTCGGACGGCGACGCCGGCGCGGCGGCCCTGGCGCTCGGACGCAGGTTGGCGCACGACACGCGCGTCGTCGTCGTCGCGCTGGGTCCGGAGGTCGGTCTGCCCGGCGGCGGACAAGGTCCCGATCTCGCCGATGCGCTCGACGGCGGCGCCGATCTCGACGCGGCGCTGCAGCGCGACGACGCCACGGCGCTGCATGTCGTCGCGTGCCGCCGGCGTCCTGCCGACGCGCGGGAATTGCCCGCCGCGCTTGCCGCGCTCGCCGAGACATACGATTTCGTGATCGTGGCGACCGGCGAGATCGGGTCGCCGGCCGCCGTGGCGGCGCGCTCTCTGGCCGGGGCCGCCATCGTCTCGGCGACCACCGAGGCGTCGGCGAAGCTGTCGCGCGAATTGAGGGATTCCGGGATCCTGACGGTGCTCCAGCTCGCGACGGTCGCGCCGGAAGACCGGGCCGCCTAAGCTGCCGGGTTGCGCCCGCGCAGCAGCCGGCGCGCCGCCGCCAGCGCGGCCGGCCGCGTCGTCAGCGCCGCGTGCGCGCGCCGCAACGCCGTCAATGCCGCGCCGACCGCGGCGCCGCGGGCCGTCGTCGCCTCGAAGCCGTCGCGCAGGACCGCCGTGCGGTCGCAGAATGCGCGCTTGTAGCGCACGTCGCCGATGCCGAGGTCGAAGCTCGCGACGCCCTCGCGCGCCAGCGTCCTGACGACGCGGGCGACGAGGATCTCGCCGGGGCTGTTGCGCGCGACCTCGGGCGCGTCGTCGATGGCGAGGAACATGCCCGACGCGTGGCCTTTCGCGCGCGCCAGCCCGAGCACCGCCGCCACGCGCGGACCGGCGCGCAGCGCATGGATCTCGACAGGGGGCGCGTCTTCGTCCGCGCGCGCGGCACAGGCGGCCTCGAAGAAGCGGCGATAGGCCGGCGCGTCGTAACCGTCGCCGCCGGGCGGCCGTCGGCGTCGGCGCATCGCGAGGAAGGCGTCGAACCATGCGCGCGCGGTCGCCGCGTCGCGCGCGCGCGAAACGTCGAGCGGGCCGTGCGCGGCCAGCCGCTCGGCCTTGCGCTTGCGCTTCTTGCGCGCGTCGCGGTCGGCCTGCGCGTAGTGCGGCGCGCCCAGCGCCGGATCGAGGCGCGTCCAGGGCACGGCGCGCGGGGCGTCGGCGCGCGTCAACGCGGCCAGCGGATGCGCGGCGCCATCGAGGGAATCGGGCACGTTGAACAGCGCGAAGCCGTCGACGCCTCCCGCGATCCGGGCCGCCTCGCGCAGGATCGCGCGCAACCGTCCCGCGTCGAGATGCGCGCCGGGCCGGAACAGGCCCATGCGGAAGTTGGCGTCGGCGCCGCCGGCGAGCTCGGCGACGGTCGCCGGGCCGAACCGGCGCAGGGCGAACGCGACCAGCGCCTCGGCACGGCCGTCGCGACCGCGCGCCACCACGATCAGCGGCGCGAGCCCGCGCGCGGCGTCCATGGCGCCGAACCAAGCCTCGACCCAGGCGCGCGACTGGAAGGGCGAGGCGGGCGCGGAGGGTTCGAGCTCGGCATAGACGGCGGCGGCCGAGCCGAAATCGCGGTGGACTTCCACGCGCGGGCCCGCGTCCGCCGCGCGCGCGGTCGCGTCCTCGATCTCGGGAGTCCTCGCCGGGACCATCGCTCGTCCTTGCGCCGTCCGCCGGCGCGGAAGCGGGGATTAACCCGGCCGGCGTAAACGGGCCGGAGACGGCGCGCGGCTTTCCGCGCGCAGGGTTAACGCATCGGTGACCATGGACGCGAAGCGGGCGGCGATGGCGGCGGGAATGGCGGCGCTGGCGCGCAGCGGGCTGGCGCGCGCGCTGCGCCCGTTCGCGCGCGGGCGCGGCGCTATCGCGATGTTCCATCGCGTGCGGCCATGGGCCGACGACGCCGCGGGCTTCGCGCCCAACCGGGGATTGGAGATCGAACCCGCCTTCTTCGACGCGACCTTGCGCGTCCTGCGCGAGGAGGGCTTCGATCTCGTCACGCTCGACGAGGCGCTGGCACGCCTGCGGCGCGGCGCCGGCGGCCGGCCTTTCGCGGCCCTGACCTTCGACGACGGCACGCGCGACACGCTGACCTGCGCATTGCCGATCCTCGAACGCCACGAGGCGCCGTTCGTCGTCTATGCGGTGCCGGGCTTCCTCGACCGCACGGCGCCGGCGTGGTGGATGGAGACCGAGCGCGCGGTGGCGGAGCGCGCAGACTTGACGCTGACGCTGGGCGGCGCGACGGAGCGCTTCGCCGCCCGCACGCCGCGCGAAAAGCGCGCCGCCCATGCGGCTATCCTGCGTGCGGTCGCGGACGCGCCGGGCGCCGACGTCTTCGCCGCGCTCGGCCTGTCGCGCGAGGGTGCGGCTTGGCGGCGCGAGATCGCGGAAGAATTCATGGACGAAGCGGAGTTGCGCGCGCTGGCCGGCCACCCGCTGGCCACGATCGGCGCCCACACGATGACGCATCCGCGGCTCTCGAGGCTGTCGGCGGACGATGCGCGGGCGGAAATGGAAGGCTCCCGCCGCGACCTCGAACGCCGCTTCGGCCGCGAGGTCGCGCATTTCGCCTATCCGGTCGGCGATCGCGGTTCGGCCGGCGCGCGCGAGTTCGCGCTCGCCCGCGACATCGGGTTTTCCAGCGCGACGACGACCCGCAAGGGCATGCTGTTCGACGGCCACGCCGGGCGCCTGCACGCGCTGCCGCGCCTGTCGGTCAACGGCCATTGGCAGGACGAACGGGCCTTGCGCGCGCTGCTCACGGGCGCGCCCTTCGCGCTCGCGCGCGGCTTCCGCAGGCTCGACGTGGATTAGCGCCCGGGTCCGCGCCGCATCTTGGGTCCGCGCTGCATCCAGGCGACCAGCGGCATCAGCGGCGGCGCCCAAGCGAGGCCGAGGATCGCGTAGACGATCGGCTGCACCCAGGCCGAGGCTTCCTGCACCGGACGGGATTGCGCGAGCGCCATCGCGATCAGCGCGTAGAACGCGACGAACGCCAGCATGAAGGCGCCGCCGACGAACTTGCGCCATCGCATCGCGCGGTCCCCGCCGATCCTTGCCGCCACCCTAGCCTCCTGCGACGCCGCGCCGCGCCGGCCGCATGGCGGGCGCGCGCGCGAAGGCCTATGAAGCGGCGCGGCCGCCCGCGCAAGGCCGGCCGGGAGGCATGACATGGTCGCGATGTCGCGCACGCAATCCGTCGGGTCGGTCCGCCCGCGCGCCGAGGACGCGCGCGCCGTGCGGACCTGGCTGTGGACGATGGCGGGGCTGGTGTTCGCGATGGTGCTCGTGGGCGGCGCGACGCGGCTCACCGAGTCGGGCCTGTCGATCACCGAATGGAAGCCGGTCGAAGGCGCGTTGCCGCCGCTGTCCGACGCGCAATGGGCGGACGCTTTCGCGAAATACCGCGCCATCCCGCAATACGCGGCCATGAACGCGGGCATGACGCTCGCCCAATACAAATTCATCTTCCTGTGGGAATGGTCGCATCGCCTGCTGGCCCGCTTGGTCGGCCTCGCGTTCCTGGCGCCGCTCGCCTATTTCGCCCTCGTCCGCGCGCTGCCGCGGGGGCTGGGTCCGCGGCTGGCCCTCGCCACCGGATTGCTGGCGCTGGAGCCCGTCGTCGGCTGGTGGATGGTGGCGTCCGGTCTCGAGACGCGCGTCGAGGTGTCGCAATATCGGCTGGCGACGCACCTGACGATCGCGGCGGGCATCTTGGCCGCTTTCGTCTTCGCCGCCTTGAAGACCTTGCCGGCGCGCGAATTGCCCGCCAAGGGCGCGGCGCGCGGCGCGCGCGTCCTGCTCGGCCTCGTGCTCTTGCAGATCGCGGCGGGCGCGCTGGTGGCCGGCCTGCGGGCCGGGAAAATCTACGAGACGTGGCCGCTCATGGAGGGCGGCCTCGCGCCG
>JAGWKJ010000209.1 GCA_028865375.1 Hyphomicrobiales bacterium
CGACATCATCGTGCGCAACGAGAAGCGCATGCTGCAGGAGGCCGTCGACGCGCTGTTCGACAACGGCCGCCGCGGCCGCGTCATCACCGGCGCCAACAAGCGGCCGCTGAAGTCGCTCGCCGACATGCTGAAGGGCAAGCAGGGCCGGTTCCGCCAGAACCTGCTGGGCAAGCGCGTCGACTATTCGGGCCGCTCGGTCATCGTGGTGGGGCCCGAGCTGAAGCTGCACCAATGCGGCCTCCCCAAGAAGATGGCGCTCGAGCTGTTCAAGCCGTTCATCTACTCGCGGCTGGACGCCAAGGGCCTGTCGACGACCGTCAAGCAGTCCAAGAAGCTGGTCGAGAAGGAGCGTCCCGAGGTGTGGGACATCCTCGACGAGGTCATCCGCGAACACCCGATCCTGCTGAACCGCGCGCCGACGCTGCACAGGCTCGGCATCCAAGCGTTCGAGCCCAAGCTGATCGAAGGCAAGGCGATCCAGCTCCACCCGCTGGTCTGCGCCGCGTTCAACGCCGACTTCGACGGCGACCAGATGGCCGTGCACGTGCCGCTCTCCATCGAGGCGCAGCTCGAGGCGCGCGTGCTGATGATGTCGACCAACAACATCCTGCACCCCGCCAACGGCCAGCCGATCATCGTGCCGAGCCAGGACATCGTGCTGGGGCTCTACTACATGAGCCTCGTGCGCGAGGGCGAACCGGGCCGGTTCCGCCGGCACGAGAAGACGGGCGCCCCCATCGGCGGCGTCTACAGCGAGATCGGCGAGATCGAGCACGCGCTGGCCACCGGCGCGCTGACGCTGCACGCCAAGATCAAGGGCCGCGCTTGGACCTGGGTCGACGGCAAGCGGGTCCGCAAGGTCTATGACACGACGCCGGGCCGCATGCTGCTCGGCCAGCTGCTGCCCGACCATCCGAAGATCTCGTTCGACGTCGTCAACAAGCTGATGACGAAGAAGGAGATCCAGGCGACGATCGACACCGTCTACCGCAACTGCGGGCAGAAGGAGACGGTGATCTTCTGCGACCGCATCATGGCGGCGGGCTTCCGCCAAGCGTTCAAGGCCGGCATCTCGTTCGGCAAGGACGACATGGTCGTGCCCGACAACAAGCCGAAGATCGTCGGCGAGACGAGCGCGCTCGCCAAGGAATACGAGCAGCAGTACAACGACGGCCTCATCACCCAGGGCGAGAAGTACAACAAGGTCGTCGACGCCTGGGCCAAGTGCTCGGACCGGCTGGCCGAGGAGATGATGAAGCGCATCTCCACGACGCCGAAGGACGAGGCCGGCCGCGAGAAGCAGATCAACTCGATCTACATGATGTCGCACTCCGGCGCGCGCGGCTCGCCGACCCAGATGAAGCAGCTGGCGGCGATGCGCGGCCTGATGGCGAAGCCCTCGGGCGAGATCATCGAGACGCCGATCATCTCGAACTTCAAGGAGGGCCTGACCGTCCTCGAATACTTCAACTCGACCCACGGCGCCCGCAAGGGCCTCGCGGACACCGCGTTGAAGACCGCCAACTCCGGCTACCTGACGCGCCGCCTCGTCGACGTCGCCCAGGACAGCATCATCACGACGCCGGACTGCGGTTCGCGCGGCGGGATCAAGATGCGCGCCATCGTGGACGCGGGCCAGGTGGTGGCGCCGCTGTCGATCCGCATCCTCGGCCGCACCGCGGCGGAGGACGTGCTCGACGCGTCGGGCCAGCGCATCGTGTCGGCCGGCGAGATGATCGAGGAGCGCCACGTCGACCGCGTGGTCGCGGCGGGCGTGCAGGAGGTCAAGATCCGCTCCGTCCTCACCTGCGAGGCGAAGAACGGCGTGTGCGGCGCCTGCTACGGGCGCGACCTGGCGCGCGGCACCCCGGTCAACATCGGCGAGGCGGTGGGCGTCATCGCCGCGCAGTCGATCGGCGAGCCGGGCACGCAGCTCACGATGCGTACGTTCCACATCGGGGGCGCGGCGCAGATCGCCGACCAGTCCTTCATCGAGTCGGCGTTCGACGGCACGGTGAAGATGCGCAACCGCGCGGTGGCGCGCAACACCGAGGGCGACCTGATGGTGATGGCGCGCAACGTCGCGGTCGCCATCGTCGGCGCCGACGGGTCGGAGCGCTCCTCGCACCGCGTGCAATACGGCTCGATCCTCAAGGTCGACGACGGCGACAAGGTGAAGCGCGGCCAGCGCATCGCGGAATGGGCGGCCTATTCGCGGCCGATCCTGGCCGAGATCGCGGGCACGGTCGGTTACGAGGACCTCGTCGAGGGCCAGTCGATGACCGAGCAGGCCGACGAATCGACCTTCATCACGAAACGGGTCGTCACCGACTGGCGGCTCAACCAGCGCTCCGCCGGGCTGAAGCCGGCGGTGGTCGTGCTCGGGCCCGACGGCAAGATCGCCAAGCTGCCGCGCGGTGGCGACGCGCGCTATCCCGTGCCCGTCGAGGCGATCATCGCGGTGGAACCCGGCTCCAAGGTCGGCGCCGGCGACGTGGTGGCGCGCATCTCGACCGACAGCGCCAAGACGCGCGACATCACGGGCGGCCTGCCGCGCGTGGCGGAGCTGTTCGAGGCGCGCCGGCCCAAGGACCACGCGATCATCGCCGAGATCGCGGGCACGATCCGGTTCGGCCGCGACTTCAAGAACAAGCAGCGGATCACGATCGTGCCGGCCGAGGACGGCGCGGAGCCGGTGGAATACTTGGTGCCCAAGGGCAAGCACGTCCACCTGCAGGACGGCGACGCCGTGGAAAAGGGCGACTACATCGTCGACGGCAACCCGGCGCCCCACGACATCCTCGCCATCAAGGGCGTCGAGGAGCTCGCGGCCTATCTCGTCAACGAGATCCAGGAAGTCTACCGCCTCCAAGGCGTGAGCATCAACGACAAGCACATCGAGGTGATCGTCCGCCAGATGCTGCAGAAGGTCGACGTCGTCGATCCCGGCGACACCGACTTCCTCGCCGGCGAGCAGGTCGATCTCGCAGAGCTCGACGCGGCCAACGCGCTGGCGGCGGAGACCGGCGGCAAGCCGGCGAGCGGCACGCCGGTGCTGCTGGGCATCACCAAGGCGAGCCTGCAGACGCGGTCGTTCATCTCGGCGGCCTCGTTCCAGGAGACGACGCGCGTGCTCACCGAGGCGGCGGTCAACGGCAAGGCCGACACGCTGGAGGGCCTGAAGGAGAACGTCATCGTCGGCCGGCTCATCCCCGCCGGCACGGGCGCGGCGATGGCGCGCCTGCGCCGCATCGCCACCTCGCGCGACGAGCTGATCCTCGCCCAGAAGGGCGCGCAATCGCTCGCCGAGGCGCCGGCGCTGCCCGCCGCCGAGTGATCGACCGGGCCAACGCCCGGAGCGAGAACGATCGACATCGAGGCCGGCGCCCGGAAAGTGGGCGCCGGCCTCGGTTGTTTATGAACGTTCGTTCATGTAAAAGGCCACGCGCGGCTGCGTCGGAGCCGGAGGAATCGAAGCGTGACAATCGTCGCACCGGGGGAGGGGCGTCTCGTCGCTCGACGCATGGCGCACGCGCCCACGGCGCGGCCGAGCCGCGGGCTCTTGTCGGACGCCGCGGAACTGTTCGACTTTCTCGTCGGATACGGCCGACGCGAGGGCGGCTATCGGATGCGATCGCTGGCGCGCCGCGCGTTTGCCACGCCGCGCGCGTCGGCGGCTTGGCTGCGCCGGCTCGACTCCTACCGCGCCTTCCACGGCCTCGCCCGCCAAGGGGCCGATCTCGCCGCCCGCAAGCCGTCCAAGGATTATCTGCGGCTGGGGTTCGACGTGCCGTCCCGCATCGAGCTGCTGGCGGGACATCACGAATTCGCCGCCGTGGCGACGCCGCGCGCGCTGCTGGCCGCCCTGTGGCGCTGCGAAGAGACGACGCTGGCCGAACTCGCCGGCCGTTCCGGCGTCCGCTACCGCCTGCGTCTCAACTTGACCGAACGCAGTCCGTTCGAGGGCGAGTGGGAGATCGCGTTCGAGCGCATCGAGCCCGACGGCCGGCCCTCGACGATGGCCGGGGTCGCGTTCCTGCTGGGCGCGCCGACGCCGGCCGATCCTTCGCCCGTCCTGCTGATCGGCGGGATGCAGGGCGCGCTCGGCGGCCTCGACAAGAAGGAGATCGTGGCGGCGACGCGCGACCTCAAGGGCCTGCGGCCCAAGCACGCGGCGCTGCTCGCCGTGCAGGCGCTTGCGGCGCGCGTCGGCTGCCGCGCGGTGTTCGCGGTGTCGAACGAGGCCCATGTCATCAACGCCAAGCGCGCGACGCGCCGCGACGGCAAGCAAGCCGACTACGATTCGTTCTGGCGTGAGCGCGGCGGCGTCGAACATCCCCATCTCGGCTTCGAATTGCCCGTGCTCGCGGACCGATCGAAGCCCGAGCGCGCGGCGATCGTGGCGGGAATCGAGGCGCTTTTCCCGGCGCGCGCGTGACGCGCGAAACGCCGCGCGAAAAAAGCGCGCGACATCCGCGTCGCGCCATTGACTCGCTTCCGGCGATCCAT
>JAGWKJ010000210.1 GCA_028865375.1 Hyphomicrobiales bacterium
GCCGCGCCTCCTCCACGTCGGCCTCGACGAAATCGTCGATGCCCGCGACCAGCGCGTGCGACAGCCGTTGGGCCACCGGCAGCGCGCGCCACGCGAGGTCCGCGCCCTTGGCCTCCGCGCCGCGGCCGCGGTGGCTCTCGGCCAGCGCCAGCAGGCGCTCGGTGGCGTCGGGGCGGCGGTTCAGCACCACGTCCTCGCACGCTTCGCGAAGCGCGGGCTCGATCTCGTCGTAGACGGCGAGCTGGCCGGCGTTGACGATGCCCATGTCCATGCCGGCGGACACGGCGTGGTAGAGGAACACGGCGTGCATCGCCTCGCGCACCGCCTCGTTGCCTCGAAACGCGAACGACAGGTTCGACACGCCGCCCGACACGTGGGCGAACGGCAGTTCCGCGCGGATGCGGGCGGCCGCCTCGATGAAGGCGACGCCGTAGCCGGAATGCTCCTCGATGCCGGTCGCGACCGCGAATATGTTGGGGTCGAAGATCACGTCCTCGGGCGGGAAGCCGGCGCGGTTCACCAGCAGGTCGTAGGCCCGTGCGCAGATCGAGACCTTGCGCTCCAGCGTGTCGGCCTGCCCCGCCTCGTCGAACGCCATCACGACGACCGCCGCCCCGTATCGACGCACGATCGCGGCCTCCGCGAGGAATTTCGCCTCGCCCTCCTTGAGCGAGATCGAGTTCACGACCGCCTTGCCCTGCACGCACTTCAGGCCCGCCTCGATCACCTCGAACTTCGAGCTGTCGATCATCAGGGGCACGCGCGCCACGTCGGGCTCGGCGGCGATCCGGTTGAGGAAGGTCGTCATGGCGGCCTTCGAGTCGAGCAGGCCCTCGTCCATGTTGACGTCGACGATCTGGGCGCCGCCGGCGACCTGGTCGCGCGCGACGTCGACCGCCGCGTCGAAGTCGCCCGCCTTGACGAGCTTGCGGAAGCGCGCCGAGCCGGTGACGTTGGTGCGTTCGCCGACGTTGACGAAGCGGATCTCGGGCGCGAGCTCGAAAGGCTCGAGGCCCGACAGCCGCAGCCGGCGCGGCGGCGCGGGGACCGCACGCGGACGCACTCCGGCGACCGCCGCGGCGATCGCCGCCACGTGGGCGGGCGTCGTGCCGCAGCAGCCGCCCACGACGTTGACGAGGCCGGCCCGCGCGAACTCGCCCACCAGGGCCGCCATGTATTCTGGGCTCTCGTCGTAGAGGCCGAAGGCGTTGGGCAGGCCTGCGTTGGGATAGGCGCACACGAGCGCGTCGGCGACTCGCGAGATCTCGGCGAGATGGGCTCGCATTTCCTTGGCGCCGAGCGCGCAATTGAGGCCGATCGTCAGCGGATCGGCGTGGCGGACCGAGGTCCAGAACGCCTCGGGCGTCTGGCCCGACAGCGTGCGGCCGGACAGGTCGGTGATCGTGCCCGACACCATCAGCGGCAATTCCCTGCCCTGCGCCTCGAATGCGTCGCACGCGGCGTGGATCGCGGCCTTGGCGTTGAGCGTGTCGAACACGGTCTCGACGAGGATCAGGTCCGCCCCGCCATCCATCAGGCCCTCGACCGCCTCGCGATAGGCCGCGCGCAGTTCGTCGTAGGTCACCGCGCGATAGGCCGGGTCCTCGACGCGCGGCGACATCGAC
Source organism: Hyphomicrobiales bacterium (assembly GCA_028865375.1). GTDB lineage: Bacteria > Pseudomonadota > Alphaproteobacteria > Rhizobiales > Beijerinckiaceae > JAGWKJ01. The sequence goes on from JAGWKJ010000210.1 coordinate 1,626, forward strand.
GCGGTGCGGTTGGTGGGACCGACCGCCCCGGCGACGAAGCGCGGCCGTCCGTCCTCGCGCGCGGCCGCGTCGGCCGCCTCGCGCGCCAGCCGCGCGCCCGCGACGTTGAGCTCGCGCGCGAAGGCATCGAGGCGATAGTCGGCCTGCGCGATCGAGGTCGAGGAAAACGTGTTCGTCTCGACGATGTCCGCGCCGGCGCGCAGGTAGGCCAGGTGGACGTCGCGAATCGCGTCGGGCTGGGTGAGCGACAGCAGGTCGTTGTCGCCGTGCAGGTCGGCGGCCCAGTCCGCGAAGCGCGCGCCGCGGAAATCGGCTTCGGCGAAGCGGCGGTCCTGGATCATCGTGCCCATCGCGCCGTCGAGCACGAGGATTCGCTCGGCCGCGATCGCGCGGATCGCCTCGCCTGCGGGAGACTTAGTCACGCGGCGGCCTCCGCCGTTCCCGGCGCTTGCGCGCGCAGCCCGATCAGGTGGCAGATCGCGAACACGAGGTCGGCCTTGTTCATGGTGTAGAAATGGATGTGCCCGACGCCGCGGTCGACGAGGTCGATCACCTGTTCGGCGCACACCGCGGCGGCGACCAACCTGCGCGTCGCGACGTCGTCGTCGAGCCCCTCGAAGCGGCGCGCCAGCCAGGCCGGCACGCCGGCGCCGGTCTTGCGGGCGAAGTTGGCCGTCTGCCGGAAATTCTGCACCGGCACGACGCCCGGCACGATCGGGATCGCGATTCCGGCCGCGCGCGCCATGTCGAGGAAGCGGAAATAGACGTCGTTGTCGAAGAAGAACTGCGTGATCGCGCGGTCGGCGCCGGCGTCCACCTTGCGCTTCAGCGCCTCGACGTCCTTGAGCAGGTTCTCGCTCTGCGGATGGCCTTCCGGGTATGCCGAGACGGAGACCTCGAAGTCGCCCGCCCGCTTGATCGCGGCCACGAGGTCCTCGGTGCGCTGATAGCCCTGCGGATGGGCGCGATAGGGTTCGTCGAGCCCGCCGGGCGGATCGCCGCGCAGCGCCACCACGTGGCGCACGCCGGCCTCGCCATAGCGCCGCACGACTTCGTCGACTTCGTCCTTCGTCGCGCCGACGCAGGTGAGGTGGGCGGCGGGCTTCAGGTCGGTCTCGCGCGCGATGCGGGCGACGGTGGCGTGCGTGCGCTCGCGCGTCGAGCCGCCCGCGCCATAGGTGACGGACACGAACTCGGGCCCCAGCGGCGCGAGGCGCGCCACGCTTTGCCAGAGCTGGTCTTCCATGTCGGGCGACTTCGGCGGGAAGAACTCGAACGACACCGCGACCGGCGCGCGCGCCCGGCTCGGGCGGACGAAGGCTTGCATCAGGCGATCTCCGTCGCTCGGGGGGCGTCCGCGGCGCGGCGCGGGTCGACGGCGAGCCAGAGCGAGACGACGAGCGCCGATGGCTGGTCCGCGCCCGGCGCGATGTCGCGGCGGCGCGCAACGACGAGGCCGGCCTCTTCGAGCCAACCGGCGACCTCGTCGGACCCGAAGCCGAGCCGGCGATGCGCGTGCCCCGTCCTCAGGTCCTCGTGCGAATGGGGCGCGAAATCCACCACGATAAGCCGGCCGCCCGGCGCCAGCGCGCGCGCGGCCTCGCGCAGCGCGCGGGCGGGGTCGTCGAGATAATGCAGCACCTGGTGGACGATCGCGAGGTCGAACGAATCGCGGGCCGCCGGCGCGGCGTAGATGTCGCCTTGCCGAAGCTGCACGCCGCGCAGGCCCGCGCGCTCGATGCGCGCGCGCGCGACGCCCAGCATCGCCGGGTTGAGGTCGATCCCTGTCGCCCGTTCTGCGCGCGGGCTCAGCAATTCCAGCGTGCGGCCGGTGCCCGCGCCGAGGTCGAGCAGCGCGCGAAACGGGCCGGGACCCGCCAAGTCGAGAATCGCGGCCTCGACATCGGCCTCCGGCGCGTGGCGCGCGCGAAGCCGATCGAAGTCGGCGGCGTGGCGGGCGAAATAGGCGTCGGCGGCGCGTGCGCGTGCGGCGCGAACCTCGGCCAGCCGCGAGCGATCGGCCGCCAGCGTCGGGTCCGCCCGGTCGAGCGCCGCGAGGATGTCGCGCGCGAGCGAGGCCGGCGGCGCACCGTCGGCGAGGCGGAAGAACGCCCACGCGCCCTCGCGATGGCGCGCCAACACGCCGGCCTCCGACATCAGGCGCAGGTGACGCGAAACGCGTGGCTGCGATTGCCCGAGCACGGCGACGTATTCGCTGACCGTCAGCTCCGCTTCGCCGGCCAACGCCAAGATGCGGAGCCGCGTGGGCTCCCCCACGGCGCCGAGCACGGCCAAGGCTTCCGACCCCATGAGGCGGCTGGTCGAGGCGGGTACGACGGCGACGGCTTGGTTAGACATAAAGATATGTTTATGTCATCTCTTTCGACGACGCAAGCGTCAATCCACACTCACGTTCGCGTGAGCCGCGACGATTCTGGCGCGCTTCGCCTTGAGCGTGCTTCTCGGCCCCGAATAGTGTCGAGCGCCCGTGATTGACGCGGGCCGACAGGGCCGGCGGTCATCGGCCCGGCAAAGGAATCGCCCAATGAATTTCGCCGCCCCTCTTGCCAAGGTCGCTTTGGCCCTCGGCCTCGCGCTGTCCGTCGCCGGCGCCGCGGATGCCGCTTCGATGATGAAGAAGGCGCCGATGCACAAAATGATGAAGTGCAAATACGCGCGCATGAAGAACGGCCACTGCATGACCCGCGCCATGTACATGAAAATGCACAAGGGCATGATGATGCACAAGATGGCGCCCAAGAAGATGTGACGCCCACCGGGCGGCGACGTCGACCGACGGCTTTTCCTCCGAAGCCCGTCGACGCGCCGCCCGGCGCTTGACCGCGGACGGATCGCGAAGGACAA